>NZ_JBGORW010000006.1 GCF_041538065.1 Leptotrichia hongkongensis
TTATCTTCTATTGTCCTGCGATACTTTTTCGTATCGACAAGATATATATTATCATATCCCCTCTCCTTTGTCAACTACTTTTTTCCATTTTTTTAAAGTTTTTTTATATTTTTATTCGTAAATCATTTTTTAGCTCTTAGAAAGCACTTGTTATTTCTTAGTTTTAATGATATTATTCCAATAAATTATTTTTAATTTATTTCGAGATATTTATTTATTATTTCAATACTCTTTATATAATTTTCTGTAAGACTTTTATTGTTTTTATAAAACAATTTTATGAATTTCTGATTATTTTTTTTTAGTAAGTGTTGTAATATATTATCAAATTCAGGTTTTTCATTTTTCGAATTTATTTCTTTTTCAATATATATTAGTATATCAAAGCTGCTGTGTTTAATTAAATCTTCTATTACTAGATTTTTTTGATAATTTTGAATTATTGAAAAAGTCTGCAAAGAGGAAAATTCAGTATCTATGAAAGTTAGTTTGTCAGCATTTTTAACAGATTCCAATATTCTTCTGTTATGTTCATAAGCAATATTGCTATAATCAGAATATTGTATATTTTCTGTATGATTCTGTAATTCTTCTTTTATATACTCTTTTCTATATTCTTTTACGTAAGTTGTGTTGTAGTAATTGGATAATTTATGAGCCAAATTAGTTTTTCCAGAGTGTTCTGAACCGATTATTGCTACTTTTAAGACAAAAAACTCTCTTACATATTTTGGAATAAAAAACCAGTTTTTATATGGATTTTTTCTTATTTCTGTTGCACTGATATGAAAATTATTTCTATTTATGTCTATTAATTGAATTTTCAAATTTTTATTAAAAGTTTTTTCGAAATTTGGTAATGTTAAAAAATTATTTTTATAATTTTCTACATCTTGAGTTTCATTTGTAAAAATTACATCCACTTTAATTTTATTTTTTAAAAGTGCTTCCTGTACCCTTTCACTCCATAATTTCCAACCATTTGGATAAAAAGGAATTCCATCTTCTGCAAGATGTATTATTTTTATGTTTTTCTGATGTTTAAAAGTTTTCTCTACAAATCTGATTCTATCTTTTACGGTTGGCATTTTCTTCATTTTTGATTCTTCATATAATTTTTTGTCCCTATCATCATCTGTACATACGACAACATATAAATTTTCTACGTAACCACTGGCTATTTGAATGAAATTAACATGTCCAGTATGCAATGGATAAAATTTTCCAAATATTATTCCATTTTTTTGCATTTTTTGTTCTTTCTCCTTTTTATACTAATACTTTTTTTGATTTTATTTATGGTAAAAATTGTATAAAACTGTTTTTTATAGAATTTAGCATAACTTTATTTATTAAATTTATCAAATTCATTTATTCTTCAATTTCTAAGATTTTAAAATTTTCTGAATTGTTATTTCCTATTTTTTCTTCAAATTTTGCATTTGAAATTTCTACAAATCTTTTGCTTATTTTATTTGAAGTTGTGTTTATTTCTTTTACATCTTTGGAAACTTTTTCAATATCCTTTTGCAAATTATCCCAACGTGTACGATATCTTGTAAATTCAACGTTCAATTTTTCCAATTCCTGCTGAATTATGTTTGCATATTTGTCACGTTCCAAATTAGTCATCGTAACCTGAATTACTGTCAATACTGAAATTAATGTTGTTGGTGAAGCTATTCGCACATTTTTCTTGTAAGCATATTCAATTATGTCTGTATGATAAGCATTTATTTCAGCGAAAATTGCTTCAGCCGGAAGAAATAATATTGCTTGTTCACTTGTTTCATTTTTTATTATATATTTTGAGGAAATCGCATCTATATGTTTTTTCAAGTCACTCACAAAATCTTTTCTAGCATTTTCTCTTTCAATCTGAGACAATTCATTATTATACATTTTTCTGTAATTTTCTAATGGGAATTTTGAGTCAACTGCGATGTTGCCAAGGGGTTCTGGAGTAAAAATAATAGAATCAACAATTGTTCCATTTGAAAGTTTATATTGTTTTTGGTAAAGTTTATCATTTTTTTCTCCAAAAACTGAAGATAATATTTGATAAAGCTGAATTTCTCCGAAAATTCCACGGCTTTTTTTATCTGTTAAAATATCCTGAAGCGAAACAACATTACTTGATAATGCCTCTATCTTTTTTTGTGCTTCATCAATTTTACTTAGTCTTTCCAGCACATTTCCAAAAGTTTTTGTAGTTTCTTCAAACCCTTTCGACAGGCGCTCTTCTACCTTTGTATTCATTAAATCAAGTCTGCTTTCAACTTTATGACTTAATTTTTCAAAATTTTCATTTATATTTTTATTTAGCCCGTCCTTAAATTCATTTATATTTTTAGTTAAATGCTGATTATTTTCAGTCATAACACCCGTCAAGGCTGTATTATTTTCATTTAATCTGACAGACAGTTTTTGAATATTGTTATTCATACTTGTAGTCAAAAGCTGTGTATTTTCGGTATGATTCTTAGATAAAAGCTGATTATTGGTGTTCATCGTGGTATTTATATTCTGTCCAAGCTCATTAAATCTTAAAAGAAGTTTTTCATTATTTTCAGATAGTACATTTCCTAAATTGCTTATTCCTTCGAGTAAATTATTTTTTGTATTAAGATTTATTGATTTTTCAATTTCATCAAATTTTTTCTTATTTTCCTCAAAATTTTCCTTATTATTTTCATTTATTTGATTTATTATCATTTTTTCCGTATTTTTATTATTTTTTCTATTGAGATAAATAATTATTGCGGCTACTGAAATAATATTTATAATCGTCATTACTAGTATTATTACTATCATTTCTAAGTCTCCTTTTCAGTTGCATAATTTTTTATTTGCTAAAAGAATTTCCAAGTTCCATCTTCATATCTGGCTTTTTTCTGTGTATTTACAGGATTTTCTATTTCTGTTGAAGTTGACTGTACTTCAGATTCACGATTAATTTTTTCTTTTCTTATTATTTTGGGGGAATCTTTTACTTGTGAATTTTCATTTTTTTGCTTTGATTGTTTTGAAATTTGAAAATCTATTGTCAATTCTTCTGATTTTCTTGAATTCATAGAAGTTTCTGAGTCATCAAAATATTTTTCTTCTGACTCCTCTTGTTCGTTTGAAATTTCATCTTCAGAACTCTCAATTTTTTTCATTGCCAGTTTTTCTCTTATCTTTTCTAGAAGTTTTTGATCCTCCTCATTCAAGTTACTAAAAATATTTTCATAATGTTCAATATTTTTTGTATCAAATTTTTTCATAAATTCTCTGATTGTAATAGTTTCAGGGCTATATGCAACTTGATATTGGCTATCTGAATTTTTATCATAGAACACTTCATTTATAAATCCCATTTTTTCAAGATCAGACAGCACTTCTTTCACAAAAAATACTTCCATACCTAGTCTATCCGTTAATTTCTGATATGTAAATGCTTCCTTTTTTTCCACAAAATTCTTAATTATTAATGATAGAATCAGAATTCCTGCTTCTCTTTTTACCTTTATCGGCATTTCAATTTTTTCATTATATAAAAACTCATCAGAAGTCTGAATTGAAAATGCTATTTGTGCTCCTAATAAAATTGTTACCCATACATATTGCACCCAAATTAGAAAAATTGGAATTAATGCAAGGCTTCCATAAATTATATTATATTTTGTAATTGAAGATTGTAATAGTAAAAATAACAGTTTCCATCCAAAAGTAAGAGCTGTTGTTACAACTCCAGCAAAAACAGCTGGTTTTATTTTTACATTTGTATTTGGAATTATATAAAATAGATAACTAAACAGAATAATATATGTCACAGGCCCGAAAAGTCCAATAAACAAATTAAGTAATACACCATTACTTGGAAAATGTTTTACCATTTCCTCGACTACAAACGAATTTAATGCCGACAATAACACAAAAAATATTGGACCTAAAAATATAATCGCAATATAGTCAATAACTCTTCTTGTTATAGATCTTTTTTTGTTAATTTTCCATATCTTATTAAATGAATTTTCTAACATTATCAAAACTTTTACTGCGGAATAAATCAGAATTACAATTCCTACACCTGTTAATATACTGCTTTCTGTCGATAACAAAAGTCTTTGTGCTATATCTACAATTATTTTTAAAAAACTGTTGTTTCCTGGCCATAATTCAAAAAATTTCTGTATAAATATCTTATCTAGCCCAAATCCTTTTGTAATTCCTAAAACTAGGGCAACTACAGGAAAAATTGCTAAAAGTGAGTAGTAAGTAAGGGAAATTGCAAGTATTTGTGTTTCTCCATCTCGATAATTTCTATAAATTAAATAAATTATCCTTTTTATTTCCTCAATTCTTTTCTTAAATCCACTTTCTACTGCTTCTTTTTTTTGTTTTTTCAACTCTTTTTTTTCATCCATAAAATTTCTCCATTATTATTTTTTAAAATTTATTTTTACCCAAAATTAAAATACTCACGTTCTTCAAAAATTTCATTCATAATTTCATCATAATTTTCAATTTTTGCCTCTTCTTCCAGCACATCTTCCAGCTTTGGATTTGTAACTGGATGCTTTGGTGCAAAAATTACACATGAATCTTCATACGGTTCAATAGATTTTTCATAAGTTTCTATTTCCTTTGCAATTTCAATTATTTCTGTCTTGTCCATTCCGATAAGAGGCCTAAATACCGGCAATTTTTCTACAGAAGCATTTGTACATGTAAGCCCTCCCATTGTTTGAGATGCCACTTGTCCAAGACTTTCTCCTGTAATTAAAGCTTGGTATTGCATAGTATTCGACAATCTTTCAGCTAGACGCATCATAGCACGTCTTGTCAGAATTGTTGCTAAATCTTTTTTTGTCTGAGTATTTATTGCTTCCTGAATTTTTAGTATATTTAATGAATAAAGTCTTGTTTTTCCAACATAAAGTGATAAAATATCAGTTAACTCCTTTACTTTTTCAAGAGCTTGCTGACTTGTAAATGGGAAACTGTGGAATGTAATAAAGTTCAGACGCATCCCTCTTTTTGCCATCATAAACGAAGCAACTGGGCTATCTATTCCACCAGATAACAGAACAAGCCCCTTTCCTGTCGATCCAAGCGGAAGTCCTCCATAAGTTTTTATTCTATCTGTGTAAATATAAACATTTTTTCTAATATCTACATTTATCATAACATCTGGATCTTTCATTTTAACTTTTTCAAACGGACTGTTTACAAGTACATGTCCTCCAAGTTCACGTGCATAATCCATAGATTTTTTTTCAAATCCTTTATTACTTCGATTGACTGTTATTTTAAAAGTTCTAGCTCCATTTTCATAAGCATAATTTGCAAATTCTAGCACTTTTTCCTTTATAACTTCATCATTTCTTTCAACTTTTGCTGACTGATTAAGTCCGACTATTCCAAAAACTTTTTTTAACTTGTCTGTTACTTCATCTAGATTTTGAGGATTTATTAAAACATATAATTTTGACAAATCGTCAAAAAGCTGATAATCAAATCCCTTTAACACTTTATTGACTTTATTTCGTAATTTTTTTTCGAATTGTCCCCTGTTTTTCCCTTTCAGTGACAATTCTCCATAAGAAAGACCTATTGCGTCTAATAAATTTTTATTAGTATAATTTTTCATTTTTTCCCTTTCTAAATATTATTAAAAAAAATTTTATCTCATTTTTCTAATTCTTTCCACACTTTCCTTTAGCCTTTTGACAACTTCAGCAATCTGTTCTTCAGTATTATCTTTTGAAAAACTAAATCTTATCGCTCCATCCAGTTCAGATTGATTAAGCCCCATAACTTCAAGTATTCTGCTATTTCCTTTCTTTGATGAACAAGCCGAGCCTGTAGAAACATAAATTTGATACATTCCCAGAAAATGTGTCAATACTTCGGCTTTTGTTCCCTTAAAAGAAATATTCAAAACTTTTGGACTTGATTTTTCAGGATTAAGTGATGAATTAAGCTTAATATCATTAATCTCTTCACAAATCCTGTCTGCAAGTAATTTCTTTATCTTTTGGGAATGCTCCATTTCTAGTTTATCTTCCCTTGATAAAATTTCTACAGCTTTTGTAAAGGCAAGAATAAGCTCCGTAGGCATTGTTCTTTTTACAATTCCATTTTCAGCATTTGAACCATAAATTATATTTGCAATTTTGACACGTTTATTTATATAGATGGCTCCAATTCCCTTTGGCGCATGAATTTTATGTCCACTTATTGTTATTGCATCTACAGGAAATTTATCAAATTTTATATTTGTACATCCAAGACCTTGCACAAAATCAGTGTGAAAATACGTGTCTTTATTTTTTGATTGAATAATTTTCGAAATTTTTTCTAAATCCTGAATTGCTCCAGTTTCACTATTTACTGCTCCTACAGATACAATCAATGTATCTTCACGAATTGCATCTTGAAGCTGCTCCAAATTTACATATCCATCTCTATCAACATCTAGATAATCAACTTCAAAACCAGCATTTTCATAATGTCTAAACACCTCATAAACTGATGGATGATCAATTTTTGTTGTTATAAGGTGTTTTTTTGTACGAGAGTTTGCATTAATGATTCCCTGCAATAAAAGATTATTTCCATCTCCTCCTCCTGCTGTAAAGTAAATCCTTTCGGCTTCTACTTTCAGATAGTCAGCTATGATTTTTCTCGCATTTTTTATTTTCAAAAGAATATTATGGGAAAAACTGTGAATTGCATCAGCATTTGCATAATTTTCTTCCATTGTCTGAAGAAGCGTGTCTATAACTTCTTTATGTGGTTTTGTACTAGCTGAATTATCCAAATAAATCATTTTTTCTCCTTTTCTGTTTTTATTATTTCACAAAAATTTTATCATTTTACTAATAATCTATAATTAAATTATCTTTATTATACTATATTTTATAAAATTTATCAAAAATAAAGTTGTTTTTTGAATTAAAAAATTTAAACATAATCTTGAATTATAAAAAAAGAGAAGACTAATCACAATATTATTATCAAATCCTATTGCAATATAATCTTCCCATAATTTTATATTATTTTTATCTAATAAAATGTCTTCAAATCAAAATTGTCTTTATCAATTTTTAAATAACAAGCACTTTTTTTATTAATCGATTTTTTGAACTTATCTTGCAAATTCAATATTTTTCATAATTTCTTTTGCGATTTCAGGCTTGTTCATTGTATAAATATGAATTCCTTTAATTCCATAAGCTAATAATTCTATAATTTGTTCACTTGCATACATTATTCCAGCTTTTTTCACAGATTCTGGATTATCTCCATATTTTTCCAATAATTTATCTAATTTCTGAGGAACAGAACATTTTGAAAGTTCTATAATTCTTTTTATTTGTTTTGCATTTGTAACTGGCATAATTCCAGCAACTAAAGGTACTTTTATATCTAGTTTTTCTGCTTTTTCCTTAAATTTTATAAAAATATCATTATCAAAGAACATTTGAGAAGTTAAAAAATCTGTCCCAGCTTCAACTTTATTCTTCAAATGAAACAGGTCAACCAAATCATTATTTTCATAGTGAGTTTCTGGATAAAATGCACCACCAATTGAAAAATCATCAAATTCACTATTTTTTCTTAAGTCACTAATAAGTTCAGAAGCATACTTATAATCGCCTTTGTTATAAATATCTTCTGTTTCTCCTTGCGGAACATCTCCACGAAGTGCCAAAATATTTTTTACATTCTTACTTTTTGCTTCCTGCAAATAATCGTGAATTTCATTTTTCTTACTTCCAACACAAGTCAAATGAGCTAAAACTTCTGTTTTCAAATTATTTTTAATGTGAGAAGCCATTTCAATAGTCCCACCTTTAGTCTGCCCTCCTGCACCGTATGTAACGCTAATAAAATCAGGATTATACTCCACCAGTTCTGCTGTTACCTCTTTTAATTTCTCATGTGAAAAATTTTTGTTTGGCGGAAAAATCTCAAAAGAAACAAGATGTTCCTTCTGTTCAAACATATCTTTTATTTTCATCAAATCCTCCTAATTTAAAAATATTTTTATTTATTATTTTATTTTTGATTATTTTCTTTAGTATTGTACTATAAAAAAACTATTTTGTAAATTTTTTAACTATATTTTTTAGTTCTTATTTGCAATAAATTTTAATTATAGCCAATCCATTTAAAAATTTAAAAAATACTATAATCAATACTGTAAATTATATCTAAATAACCAGATAAATCTTTTATTTATTTAACTATGACTGCTTGACTACTGGAAAAAGATGTCTTGAAATTAGGCAAATAAAATTGTGCCTAGCCATAGGAATTACACATTAATCTGAAATTATTGCGATAAACTTTTATTGCAAAACATAAATTTATAAAAATTAATAATCTTATGGAAACAAAAAGTATAAAAAAAAGAACTCCCAAAACTGTTATTTTCAGGAATTCTTTATTTCAAATTTATTTATGTTTTTTATAAGCTCTAATCCTATTTGGAAGTGAGAATAATTTTATAAATCCTTCCGCATCCTTATGACTATACAGCTCACTTGCTCCAAATGATGAAATTTCTTCATCGTATAATGCAAAATCAGTAAATCTACCAGCTATTTTTATACTTCCTTTGTATAATTTCAGTTTTATTGTACCATTTACATTTTTAGAAGTTTCATCAACAAAAGCATCAAGCCCTTCACGAAGTGGTGTAAACCATTGCCCTGAATAAGCCAATCCTGCATATTTTTGAGATACCAGCTTTTTAAATTCAAATGTATCCTTGTCAAAAATTAATGTTTCCAATTCTTTTAGTGCTTCCATCAGTAATGTTCCACCTGGAGTTTCATAAATTCCTCTTGATTTCATTCCAACAAGTCTATTTTCTACAATGTCAATTACTCCAACACCATTTTCTCCAGCAATTTTATTTAACTTTTTAAGTAATGCGACAGGCTCTAAATTTTCCCCATCTACTTTTACTGGCCATCCTTGTTCAAATGTAATATCCACATAAGTTGGCTTATCTGGTGCTTTTTCAGGTGGAGTTGTCATCATATAAACAATATCTTCCTTATGTTCATTTTCAAGCCCTTCAATATCTCCGCCTTCATGTGAGATATGCCATAAATTCTGGTCTCTTGAGTAAATTTTTTCTTTCGTTACAGTTATTTTTATATTATTTTTTTGTGCATAATCAATCGCATCTTCTCTTGAAGAAATGTCCCAAAGTCTCCAAGGAGCTATTATTTTCAATGTTGGATCTAATGAAAATACTCCAGTTTCAAATCTAACCTGATCATTTCCTTTACCAGTACATCCGTGGCAAATATATGAAGCTCCTTCTTTATGAGCCACATCTACCAATACTTTTGAAATTAAAGGTCTTGCAAATGAAGTACCCAACAGATATTTATTTTCATAAACTGCTCCCGCTCTTAAAGCACGGAAAGCATAATCCTTTACAAATTCTTCTTTTTTATCTTCTACATAAACTTTAGAAGCACCTGATTCAATGGCTTTAACTTTTACAGCTTCCATATCTTCATCCTGCCCAACATCAACACAGCACGCAATTACTTCTAAATCATAATGTTCTTTTAGCCAAGGAATGATAATCGAAGTATCAAGTCCCCCTGAATAGGCTAAAACTACTTTTTCTTTTGCCATATTTATTTCCCCTTTAATTAAAATTTATTTGGAAAATTTTGCTTTAAAGTTTTATTCCAGCTGTCAACTCTATTTTTTTGAGTTTTTAGGAAAGCATCAATGTCTCCTTCAACTACAACTTTTGTCATTACATCTCCATTAGATAACTTTTTTACAACATCTAAATCAGCTTCTGACACAACTTCTCCAAATATTGTATGATTACCATTTAACCATTCTGTTGGAACTGTTGTTATGAAAAATTGACTTCCATTTGTTCCTGGTCCTGCATTTGCCATAGCTAGTTTACCAGCTTTTGAGAAATTCAGTCCATTATTAACTTCGTCTTCAAATCGGTATCCTGGTCCTCCAGCACCAGTTCCAGTTGGATCTCCTCCTTGTGCCATGAAGTTGTCAATAACCCTATGGAACTTTAGCCCGTCATAATATCCTTTTTTTGCTAAGTTTACAAAATTAGCAACAGTTACAGGTGATTTGTCAGGTAATAAATTAATATTAACATCACCTTTTGCAGTAATAATCTTTACTTTCATTTTATACTCTTTACTGTATGATTGCACAGCAACAGTCATCATCATTAAAATTGATAACATTAGTAATGATACTCTTTTAATCATACATCTCCTTTCATTTCAATATATATTTTATGTTTTAAAGAAAGATTAACTTTAAATCTAGCTTTAAAAATCTAAATACATTTTATCATATTGTAGAGGTTTTTTGAATAAAATTTTAAAATAATTCTCTTTTCAAAGCTATTTTTGTCATAAAAAAATTATTACATGAATCATTATCTTATGTCTCCTCTGCAGGACAATGAGTTGTAGCAGTTAAAACAATCAAAACTTTTATAGTTCTAATTTAATCCCTTTTTTTTGCAAATTTTCGATACACTCAACTAAATATTGATTATCATGTTCTTTGTAAATTGGGCTATCTATAATTTTTTCTTCAAGATTATTATAATTTTCTGCTTTCTTTCCTCTATAATTCTTATCTCTCCATTCTTCAGAAACTTTATACCCTCTTTTTTCCATTTCATCCATAACCAATGAATGATAAACAAATAAATAATACGGAGAATATAAAAATACATAATCTACTGTTTTATGTTTCTTTTTCCATCCGTTTCCCCTAAGCGCACAACATTCTCTATGTTGACCAAGAAGCTGGTTTTTAGCAACAGATGAATAATTTGTTCATGCCATAGTCTCATCTTTTTCTCCTGTTAATAAAGTAGATTCTTGTAAATATTTATTTGGATATTTCTTTAGTAAAGTATTGATATATTCAATTAGCGATTTCTGATTATTTCTCCCTCCCATATATTCTTCCAGTATGTTAAATAATCCTTGTTTTTCAATCTTCGTTGCCTTTTTTTTGAAATATCCCCATAAATGAAGAATTGCATTACTAAAATCTTTTTTACTTTCTTTTATATCCCTTACTTTTTGTATTCTTTCATCAATAAATACAATATCAATTTCTTTTTCTTTCAAATACTTTCTTATTTCTAAGTACACTTTATGCGATTTGCTTAACACATAATATTTATTTTTTGCCCACAGCTCTTCACATTCTTTTTTGTGGTTCATATCAGCCCTTCTTTCAAGATATTCAAATTATATATTAGAATTAACTTCATCTATGTTCTCCTTTGAATTTTTCATTAGTTAATTTTTTTAATAAGTATTTTTCTAAGTTTGCGAGTATTAAAAATTTAATCTAATCTTCCTGCATTTATTGTGAAAATAATTTATTAAGTATATTCCAATCCATTTAAAATTGAACTACTAAAAATTATAGTAAATTTAGGATTTGAGTAAAATAGTCATAACTTTTGAGTTTGATTTTAAAGAAGTTTTGCTACAAAATCTAACCTCAAAAATTATAAAAACGGCAATTTAATAAAACTACCGTCCTAAATTTATTTATAAATTATTTTCCGTCAAATACTGTAGGATATGCCTTATCATTATTAAATGCCCATGAACCATTGTAATAGTAACTATTGTCATTTGAATTGAAAACTAAATTTTTACCTGCTTTTAAATGCATATATTTATATTTTTTCAAGTATTTTTCAACTTTTTCAGTATTTTGAACTAATACTCCAACTTTTACATTTTCATATTCTTCTCCATCAAATACACATTTTTCAAAATCAACATCTACTCTATAATCTTTATCATTTATCTTTTTAAATTCTCCATGAGATTTAGGTTTATTACAATATGAGTCTTTTACCAATTTAGCTGTCTTATTATCGTGAACTTTTTTCACTTCCCCCTCACCAGCTGCAAATAATGTCATTGAAATCGCAAAAATTGCCAATATACTTTTTTTCATAATAAATTTCCTCCTTGGTTTTATTTCCATTATAATTTGTTTATAATAGTATATCATATTTTCTTTGATTTTTCTAATTTTTTTATAACTAAAAAAACATAACCTCAAGATTTTATGATTTTATCATTTAATCTATCGGTTATGTTCTTTAATTTAAGAATGAATTCTGTTATCTTCTTGTGCAAGATTTTTCAATTCCATTAGGTCCTCTATAAATGGCGTCTTTTCCACCTTTAAAGAATTCTACATTTCCATTTTTAGAAACATATCTTGATCCACTACCTGATGTTGCTACCTTAAGGTTGTAAACATTTCCTGCTTTAGTAACTACTCTAGCAGTATTTGTTGCTGGATAAGAAACTGTTATTTTTTCAGAACCGCAAGTATATGATTCTGAAGCTACCCTTCTTACAGTAGGTCTTTTTTTACTTGCCGCTGCAAAACTCATTCCTCCAATTAATGTCATTACAGACAATACTAACATAGATTTTTTCATTAATTTCATCATTACCATCTCTTTTCTTCAAAATTTGTTTCAATAGAAATATACCACATGAAACTTTTAATTTTCTTATAAAAAACTATTTAATGAAGATGAAATTATAGTAAATTTGCTTTATGCAATAAACAGCATGATAATTGGTTATTTTAACTTAATTTCAGTTTGTATTTGTTCAGAAATTTACCGATATACCTTATCAAAAATACTGATCTTGCTAGCGAAAATACTATAAACGACAACCATAGTCCATGATTTTGGTTAATTGCTGTTCCAGCAAAATAAAAGATTAAAAATACTATTAATGCCTGTATCATTGAATTTCTTATATATGCTGTTTCTGTTGTGCCTGTAAAATTTCCGTAAATTACTAGCCCAAAACTTACAACTAATGGAAATATGATTATCCAAATTTTATACTGATTTGCAATATTTATAACTTCTGCATTTTTTGTATAAAACAGCAGCAGCTTTTTACCTCCGAAAACAAATGCTGTACTCAAAAATATTGAAATTATAACACAAAACTGTATTGATTTTCTCATTACCCATTTTAGTTTTCTAAAATTTTTCTCTCCTGCCGCTATGCCTGAAAACACACTTGATGCATTAGCAAAGCCATCAAAAATATATGACATTAAATATTGAACTTGAAATAATATAGAGTTTGCAGCTAATATTATTTTTCCATTATGTGCAGCTTTTTCCAAGAATAAATTTGTTGCTACCAGTAAACAGACTGTACGAAGCACTAAATCTGAATTCACTGCTCCAACTTTTTTTATTTCGCTTCTATCAAATATTTCTTTCAAATTTATATTGTGCAAGATTTTTTTTAGTGAAAAAGTTCTTAAAATAATAAAAATTGATAAAAGAGTTGTCATAATTTGGGAAATTAGTGTAGCAACTGCTACTCCAGTAACATCCATTCCTAAAACTTCTACAAAATATAAATCAAGAAAAATATTCACAATATTTGTCATAAGTTGCAAAATTAGACATTTTTTTATTTCTTTTCGTCCCATTATCCATCCTAAAAATGTGTAGTTCAGAAATACGAAAGGGGCTCCCCATATTAGAATATTAAAATAAATTTCTATATATTTCGTAATCTCCTTTCCAGCATCAAAAAAATGAATAAATCCCCATAAAATAGGTTTCTGAAAAATAACAAACAGAAATCCTAAAATAAGTGAAATTAATACGGGACGGATTAATACTGTAATTTCTTCCTTTTCGTTATTTTCTCCAAAAGCCTTTGCAGAATATCCAGATGTGCTGACACGTAAAAAGCCAAAAAGCCAATATATTGTGTTAAAAATTGTTCCTCCAAGTGTAACTCCACCTATAAATACTGGATTTGAGAGATTTCCTACAACAGCTGTATCAACAGAATTTAACAAGGGCGTTGTCAGAGTTGACAAAGTAAATCCAAGTGCTAATTTCAGATATTCTGTATTTCTAATTTTTTCTATATTTACACTTTTTTTCATTTTCCTCCTCGAATTTAAAAAAAGCCTTATTAATTTTAATAATTTTCAGGAAATAAAATTCTTTCCACACCTTCAATTATAATATGTAAAATCATCATATGAACTTCCTGAATCCTGTCTGATGTTTCTCCAGGAATTATAAATTCATAATCACATACTCCTTTTAATTTCCCGCCATCTTTTCCAAGCAGCGCTACAGTTTTTAAATTTCTCTCTTTTGCCGATTTTACAGCCTCAATTATATTTTTAGAATTTCCCGAAGTTGAAATTCCAAAGAAAAAGTCACCTTCCTGCCCAAATGCTTCCACACCTTTTGCAAACACAAAATCAAATCCATAGTCATTTCCAACACATGTGATATGGGAAGAATCGCTGATACTTATAGACGGCAAGGCCCTTCTGTCTTTTCTAAATCTTCCTGTAAATTCTTCTGCAAAGTGCATTGCATCACAGTTACTTCCACCATTTCCTGCAATTAGCGATTTTTTCCCATTTTTATAGGCTAATGCTAATTCCTGTGCAATTTTTTCTGTTTTTTCAATATTTTCCTCATTTTCTACAAATACCTTTACAGTTTCAAAGGCAGTTAAATACGAATTTCTAATATTTTCCTTTAACATATTTCCTCCCAGAATTTAATTATAAATTGTTTCATTTTTTTAGATTTACTACTATTTTTTTACTGAAAATAACGCAGGCGTAATCTTATAATTTCTTACAAATTTTACAAATTTGGCAATTCCTGACTTTTCTCCATTTTCACGAATATATGCAATCTGAAATTTATCTTCAGACTTTTCAAAGTTATGAATGATTTTCAATGTACCTTTTTCTATTTCCTCATAAACGCTGTAATATGGAAGAACTGCAAAACCAAGCCCACTTTTTATAAGATTTTTCATTGTTTCAATGCTTCCATTTATTACAATTCTATTTTCTAAATTAAATCCGATTATTTTCTCAAACAAGTCAAGATATTTGCTTGTCAAAACTGTATCCCGCTTTAACAGCTGCATCTGCTCTAATTCCTTATAATCAGATATTTCCTTTCCAGCTACAACCACAAACGGATATTCTTCTGTTTCGATAACCTTTATTTCCTTATCTTCAATAAAATACTCTTCCATTAAGGCAATGTCGACTGTTCCTTCCTTCAAATGCCTTACGAGTGATTCACGATTTTTAATATACAAGTCAAACTCAATTTCAGGATTGTGTTTTTTAAATTCTACCATAATTCTCGGCAATACTGGCTCTCCAATGTTATGAGTCGCTCCAATGCAGATTTTTCCCTTCCCAAATTGCGATATTTTCTCCATCTCTTTTTCTACACGTAGAATCTTGTCAAAAACATCTTTTGACATCCTATATAGTTCTTTTCCAGCAAAAGTTAGCCTAAAATTTTTAGAATTCCTCTCAATAAGTTGAATTCCAAGTTTTGTTTCCAATTTTTTTATTTGTATTGACACTGCTGATTGGCTGATAAATAAATTTTTTGCAGCTTTAGTAAAACTCTTCTCCTTGCATGCCTCAAAGAAAATTTTTAAATGATGTACATCCACAGTTATTTCTCCAATCATATTTTTTTATATTATGCTCAAACTAATTAAAATTAAATAACTTTAATTTTTCAGTTCGTTTTAAAATAAATTTGTTACATTATAACATTTTTACTCTGTGAATGTAAACATCAAAATTCTATTTCCACGTTAACAGTCTTTTATGAATATTTTTTGATATTTTTAAATAATTGTGAATTTGGAAAATTGAAAAATTAGTGTTAAAATATATTAAATAAATTTGATTAAATATAGAAATCTAGGAGGAAAAATGGTAGAACAATTATTTAAAGAACTTTCTTTACTTGAGGAAGTAGAGTCAATTGCATTAGGAGGTTCACGAGCTGGAAAAAATTACGACAAAAAATCAGATTATGATGTGTATCTTTACATAAATTCTGCAATTAATGAAGAAAAAAGAAAAAATATTCTAAAAAAATTCTGTAGTTATATAGAGATTGGAAATAGCTTCTGGGAATATGAAGACAACTGTGTTTTAAATAATGGAATCGAAATTGATATTTTATATCGGGATATGGAAGACTTTATAAAAGGAATCGAAAGAGTAGTTGTTGAATGTCAGCCAAACAATTCTTACACAACTTGTATGTGGAATAACCTAATTACTTGCAAAATTTTATACGACAAAAACGGAACACTTGAAAAATACAAAAATAAATATTCAATAGATTATCCAAAACAATTAAAAGAAAATATCATAAAAAGACAATTAAAATTAATTGACTCTTCAATGCCAGCATATCCAAAACAAATAATAAAAGCCGTTCAAAGAAATGATTTTGTAAGCATAAACCACAGAATAACAGAATTTCTAGCCTCATATTTCGATTTGTTGTTTGCAATAAATGAAGTAACTCATCCTGGTGAAAAACGTCTAGTTCAGCTTTGTAAAACGCAATGTAAAATTTTGCCTGAAAATTTTGAAGAAAACTTAAATTTACTTTTTTCATATATGTATTCAGAAGAAAATCAAGATTCTTTAATGAAAATTCTTGAAGAAATCATTAAAAATATAAAAGATATAGCAAAATAAAAAATTTGACTAATAAAAAAAAATATGGTTAAATCTATATGTTAAAATTTATAAATTGGAGGACAATATGAAAAAACCTATTATTGGAATCTCAAGTAATATACTTGGACTAGAAAAAGGGCTTTTTGCTGGATATAAGCGTGCTTATGTTGATGTTTCCTATATCAATGCCGTTATAAATGCTGGCGGTGTGCCACATCTTCTGCCTTTGAATGAGCATGAAGATATTATTGAGGAATTTGTAAAAAATGTGGATGGAATAATTTTAACTGGAGGAAATGATGTTTTTCCACTTCTTTATGGAGAAGAGCCAAAGGAGAAGCTCGGAGAAATATTTCCTGAACGTGATAAATTTGACTCACTTCTTATCCGTTATGCAATAAATTATAAAAAACCAATTTTGGGAATTTGTCGTGGAATGCAGATAGCAAATGTCGAATGTGGCGGTTCTCTTTATCAAGATCTTTCCTACAATGAAAATGTATCAATAAAGCATTTTCAAAAAGCTAGAGCCCACACTCCAACTCACTCTATCTCTGTAGCGAGTAACTGTTTTTTAAGCGATATTTATCCTGAAGGAATTGGATTTATAAACAGTTACCATCATCAGACAATAAATAAGCTGGCAGAAGGATTTGTTGTAACTGCAAAAAGTGCAGATGGAGTAGTTGAAGCAATTGAAAATATTTCAGATGAAATTTTTATCGTTGGGGTTCAATGGCACCCAGAAATGATGGCAATTAACGATGAAACTGCACAAAAATTATTTAAAAAATTTGTAAATGAAGTAAATTCAAGGAAAAAGAATTAATTTAAAGAAAAAAATCATAGCCTAGTTAACTATGATTTTCTTTTTTTATAAACATTTTTTCTAATTAGCAAAGTGTTTCTTCCACTTTTTTACTTAATTCTGCTACGTATTTATCAACAATTTTTTGACTTTCTGCTTCAACCATTACTCTTATAAGTGATTCTGTTCCAGAAGCTCTTACTAAAATTCTACCTTTTCCAGCAATTTCTTTTTCCTTTGCCTTTATGAAATCGATTAATTCCTTATTTGTTTCCCAAGTTGCTTTCTTCTCTTTTGCAACAAAGATATTTTTAGAATCTTGAGGCCATAATTTTATTCCTTTTACAAGTTCATGCAATGTTTTTCCGCTTTCTAAAATAGCTGCAACAAGTTGAATCGACGATAGCACTCCATCTCCAGTTGTGTTGTAGTCAAGCATTAAAATATGTCCGGACTGCTCTCCGCCAATATTTAGTCCATATTCTTTCATTTTCTCAAGAACATATCTATCTCCAACATTTGCACGAATTAGTCCAATTCCTTTTTCATCCAGATATTTTTCAAATCCCATGTTGCTAAGAACAGTTGTCACGACCTTATTATCGTTCAAAAGTCCTCTCTTTTGCATATATTCAGCAATAATCGCAATAATCAAATCTCCATTTATAATTTCACCTGTATTGTCAACAGCAATCAATCTGTCAGCATCACCATCATAAGCAAGACCTAAATCAGCCTTATAAACTTTTACTACATCTTGAAGAAGTTCTGGATGAGTAGATCCGCAATTAACATTAATATTTTTCCCATTTGGAATATTATTAATTACAACAACATCTGCTCCCAAGGCTTGAAAAACTTTTGGAGCAATTCTATACGCCGCACCATTTCCTGTATCAATTACAATTCGCAATTTTGAAAAATTAGTTTTTACAGTAGAAGTTAGATAATCTAAATAAATTCTCATGTCATCTTCCACGTATTTAAATGTTCCTAAATCATCTCCTGGCACTTGATGTTTTAAAAGTTCTTCCTTTTTTTCCATTAATTTTTCTAATTCCTCTTCAACTGAATCAGGTAATTTATAACCATTTTGACTAAATATTTTTATTCCGTTATCCTTTACAGGATTATGTGAAGCAGAAATCATAATTCCCGCATCAGCCTTTAATTTTCTAGTTAGATAGCAAACTCCTGGAGTAGGCAACACTCCTACAAAATCAATATTTACTCCCATAGAATTTAGTCCAGCTGTCAGAGCTGAACGAATCATATAACCTGAAATTCTTGTATCAGTTCCAAGAATAATTTTTGGCTTTCCAGCTTTTTTTCTATGCTTTTTCAAATAATATCCAAGAGCCAGCCCTAGACGTGTTACTAAGTCGATTGTTAAGTCTTTATTGGCTTCTCCTCTCATTCCATCAGTTCCAAAATATTTTCTAGCCATTATTTTCCCTTTCTATTTTTTCTTTTTTTATGTTTATGTTCTTTTTCCTTTTTCAAAAAGCTAAATACCGCTCTTTTCTTTTCTGTTCTTTCCTTTTTTACATTCTTAACATTTTCTTCTTCCGTTTTTACTATATTTTCTCCAATTGGAAGTACAATTGAAATTTCCGTTCCCTCATTCATTTTAGATTCTATCTCAATTTTTCCATTGTGAATTTCTACAATCCGTTTTACTATCGCAAGTCCAAGCCCAGTTCCACCAGTTGCCTTTGTTCTCGATAGGTCAACTCTATAAAATCTATCAAAGATTCTCTTTGCATCCTCATCAGAAATTCCAACTCCTTCATCTCTGATTGAAATCCGTCCAAATCCATCTTTAATAACTGATTTAATATAAATATTTGTATGTGGTTCTGAATATTTTGTAGCATTTTCAATTAAGGCTCTGATTGCTTGCTGAAGCAAGGTTTCATCTCCTTTAATCTTATAATTTTCTCCCATCTCAAGATGAAAATTATGCGTTTTATTAGAAACTACGGTATCAGAATGAATTTGATGAATCATTTCATTTGCGTCAATGTCTACAAATTTTGTATTAATTTTTGTGATTTCACCTTTTGCTAAGAATAGGAGCTTTTGTATTAAATTACGCATATTATCTGTTTCACTAATTATTGAATCTATCGACTCCACAAATATATCAATATCTGACATCCCACGTTTTCGTATAATCTCTGCATATCCCTTTATAATCGCAAGTGGAGTACGCAATTCATGTGAAGCATCGGATACAAATTTTGTCTGATTTTCAAATGAAATCTCCAGCCTATCCAGCATTTCATTTATAATAAGTGTCAAATTTTGCAGTTCATCTTCTTCTTTTGGTATTTCTATTCTTTTACTCAAATCATCTGTTGAAATACTTTTTGCTGTTTTTATTACATTATTAATTGGCTTTAAAATTCTTCTGCTCATTATTTTTGATACAATAATCGTTATAACAACACCAATTATCGTAAATAAAATAACAAGGTATTCTAATCTTTTATAAATTTGATTTTCCTGCGTTACATTTTTTAACGTATAAATGTTAAATTTATAATTTTTTATTTCTCTGCTCACTTTAAAGACAAAATATTTATTTTTTTCAATATTTATTATTTTACCTTCTGAATTATTATCTTCCAGATTAAAGCCTTCAAGCAAGTTAATCATTTTTTCGTTAGTCATTGAGGCTTCTTCGGTATCAGTGTCTCCAAGTGTATTAATTGGAATTACAGAATCTTTATTTTGTTTTATTTCCAGTACATACAAATAGTTGTCTTCTCCAGGGTTAAATGGTTTTACATGAATAACCTTTTTCCCCTCAACGACTTCAGGATTAAAGTCAAGTGTAAGCACATTTGTCTTATCAGAAAAAATTCCAACTTTATCCAAAAAACTATTTATTTCTTCCATTTTACTGCCTGCAGAAATTTCAAGCACTTTATTTGACTGCCTTTGCAGTGAATAAACAAGAATAATATTAGAAACTAATATTAATACCAAAAATAGAAGAGCGTAATTTGCTGAAATACGATCTTCTAATTTTAAATTTTTCATTCTTTACTCCTTATTTAAAAATAAATCCGATTCCTCTTACAGTCTGAATAAATTTTCTCTCATAAGGTCTGTCAATTTTATCTCTTAAATATTTAATATACAAATCAAGAATATTATCATTTCCAATATAATCAAATCCCCAAACTTCTTCCAAGATTTTATCTCTTGATAAAACAATTCCTTTATTTAATACTAAAAAGTCAAGAAGTTCAAATTCCCTTTTTGATAATTGAATTAAATTTTTTCCATAATCTCTGAACACTTCGTAAGTTGAATAGTTAATTGTCAAATCTTCAAATTCAAATACACCTTTGTGAACAACAGATTTTTTAGTTCTTCTAAGAAGAGCTTTTATTCTTGCAAGCAATTCTTCATTTGAAAATGGTTTTGTCATATAGTCATCTGCTCCGTAGTCAAATCCAACTACTTTGTCACTAATTTCATCTTTTGCAGTAAGCATAATGATAGGTACTTGTGAAGTTTCCCTTATCCTTTTACATACTTCCATTCCACTCATCTTAGGAAGCATAACATCTAGCAAGATGATATCATACGAACCATATTTTGCCATATTTAGCCCTTCTTTACCATCGTATGCAAAAAATACATCAAATCCTTCAAATTTTAATTCAATTTCTAATAATCTTGAAATTTTAGGATCATCTTCAATTACTAATATTTTTTCTCTCATAATTATCTCCACTTCTATTTTTCTTTAAAATTTTTATTTCTCCAAAATTTTTATTCCTAAAAATAAAAAGTTATTTGGATATAGATAATTATAACTCATTTTTTTTGATTTGTATAGTTTTTTATCTTTTTTTTTAAATAATTTTCAATGAATAAATAGTTTAGTAAAGATTAAAAAATACTATCTTTTATTTTCAATGCTTTTTATTTGTTAAAATTTAAATTAAATTATAATTTATTTAAATTAAAAATCTTCAGTATCCATATCGCTATCCGATTGTCCTTCAGGCAGTTTAATTCTAATTAAATCCATCGGTCCCATTTCCACATCAGTCTCAATAATAGCGATTGTATTTGGATTTACATATTCTTGAAATTCGTTATTTTTTGTGTTTAAAAAGTTTTCTACTTTGAATTTAACAGCATCTCCGATTGGACGTACCAATTCCAAAGTTTCAGTTGCATAAACTTTATTTCTTATCTGAATTTTATATTTATTTGTATCAACTTTTTCAAGTACATTTGCAACAAGTCTATATGTTTGGCTATAAGAAAGTCCTGTTTCATAATTTTGATCTTTTTCAGAAGTAGGCCCTAAATAAAATCCATTTGAATATTGTCTATGGCTGATTGTTTTAAGTTCCTTCAGCCAGTCTGGATCATATTTGTAATTTCCTGAATAATAATTATCCAATGCTCTTTTATATTGTTTTACTACAGTTGAATTATAGTAGATACTTTTCATTCTTCCTTCAATTTTTAATGAATCTACTCCTGTTTCAATTACTTTATCGATAAATTCAATAGAACATAAATCTTTGGCATTGAACATATATGTTCCTTCTTCATTTTCAACAATGTCATGAGCTCCTGTTTCTTCATGACCTTCTGCAATTACTTTATAGTTCCAACGGCAGTCCTGTGCACAAATTCCACGATTTGCATCACGGTTTGTAAAATAGTTACTTAGTAAGCATCTTCCCGAGTAGGCCATACACATTGCTCCGTGAATAAATACTTCTATTTCCACATCTGGTACTTTTTCACGAATTGTTTTTATTTCTTTTAGAGACATTTCTCTAGCTAGAATAACTCTTTTTGCTCCTAAATCCTTCCAAGTTTTCACGCTCATCCAGTTTGTATTGTTTGCCTGTGTACTTACATGAATTTTAAGATTTGGAGCGTGTTCTCTTACTGTCTGGAACACTCCAAGATCAGCTACGATTACAGCATCTACGCCAAATTCATCCAATTTTTTTATAAATCTTGGTAAATAGTCAATTTCTGTATTGTGTGCAAAAATATTTAATGTAACATATATTTTTTTACCTAAACTGTGTACATAATCTACAGCTTCCTTTAATTCTTTATTTTTAAAGTTTGAAGACATTCCTCTCAAATTAAATGAACTTCCTCCAACAAAACATGCATCAGCCCCAAAGTGAAATGCTGTCTTTAATTTTTCCATATTTCCTGCTGGTGCTAATAATTCTACCCTTTTTCTGTTTTCCATTTTCTCTTTTATCTCCTTTAAATCTATTTTTACTTAAAATTATTATTGTGGCAATGGTGCAAATTCATCATCTACCACATTTACAAATTGCTGATAGCTTGGTCTAAATCCAAGTTCTATCGTTCCAGTAGGTCCACTTCTATGTTTTCCTATTATTAATTCGACTTTTTCTAATTTATTGTCGTCATCTTTTGGTTCCGGTTTTGGTTTTTCCACATATTGTTGTGGAATATTCAGATTATTTACTTCCTGAGCAGTGTCCTTGTGATAATACTCTTCACGGTACAAAAACATTACCATATCCGCATCCTGCTCAATTGCCCCTGATTCCCTTAAATCTGACAAAATCGGTCTTTTATCGACTCTCTGCTCCACTCCACGTGATAATTGCGACAATGTTACAATTGGTATATTCAATTCTTTTGCAAGTATTTTTAACGATCGTGAAATTTCAGATATTTCCTGTTCCCTGCTTTTTCTCGAATTTTCAGAAGGACTAATTAACTGCAAATAGTCAATTAACATAAAGTCCAGTTTACCTTCAGACTTAAGTCTTCTTGCAGTTGCCTTTATTTCCAGCATTGTTACACTTGAAGAATCCGAAATATAAATTGGCATTTCAGAAAGCCGTCCAAGACCATTTCCTAAATTTATCATTTCCTCTGAAGACAAAGTACTGTCTTTTAAGGCTTTTAATCTTACTTTTGCCTCACTTGCTACAAGCCTGTCAAATAATTGCTCATTTCCCATTTCTAAACTGTATATAAGTACACCTTTACCTTGTCTTGCAACATTTATTGCAAGATTTAATGCAAATGCAGTTTTTCCCATTGCAGGACGTGCTGCAAGAATCAAAAGATCCGAGCCATGAAAGCCGCTTGTTATACTGTCATATCTCTCAAATCCCGAAGAAATACCAGTTATTTTACCTTTATTATCTGTATAATTATCCATTTGGGTTATCTTACCTTGAACTAATTCATACAGAGGTACAATATCTTTTTTCTGCTTAGATTCTGCAACTTTAAAAATCATGCTTTCTGACTTATCAAGCATTGTGTCAACTTCATCATATCCTCGCATAGCCATTTTTACAATTTTTTCACCAATATCTATTAACTGACGCTGTACAGACTTATCTTTTATAATCTGAGCATAATTAACAGCATTCGCAGCAGTAGGCACAACTTCCGTCAAGTCGTAAATAATATTCTCTCCGCCAATTTCATCTATCAGTTCCTGTTTTTTTAGAGATTCTATTATTAGAAGCACATCAATTATTTTACCCATATTATAAGCCTTTATCATTTCGGAAAAAATCAGCTTATAGTTATTTTTGTAAAAATCTTCCACCGTTACAATATCAACAATGTCACCTATAACATTGGGATTTATAAAGACAGAGCCAAGAAGCGCCTCTTCGGCTTCTATACTATAAGGTTTGCTATTTTCCTCATCTTCCAGATCATATAATCCCATTTTTAAAATTTCTCACTTTCTATTTTCTATAATAATACAATTTAAAAATCAAAATTAAAGCATACAGTACTTTAATATATTTGATAATCTCATATCTTTTTTAAAATTATTTTGCTTCAACTCTAACTTTTAAATTTGCCTTAACTTCAGAATGAAGTTTTAATTCTACATTGTGTAATCCAATTTCTTTAACTTTTGAACTGGCAGATACTTTCTTTTTATCAATTTCAACATTCAGCTGTTCTTTCAAAGCCTCTACAATTTCCTTTGCCCCAATTGATCCAAATACTTTGTTATTTTCTCCAGCCTTCACTTTTAAGACAATTTCTTTTTCTGCCAAAAATTCTTTTAGTTCATTTGCGTTTTTTACATCTTTATCATGATTTTTCTGAATTTTTTCATTTTTTGCCTTCAATTTATTAATATTTTCAGGCGTTGCAAGTATTGCTTTGTTTTGATTTAACAAAAAATTATTTGCATATCCATCCTTAACTTCTACTATTTCATCTTTTTTCCCAACACCTTTTATATTTTCTTTCAAAATAACTTTAATTTTCATATTTATCATCCCTTTCCTTGCTAATAGCTTTATTGAATATGTTAAAATTTTTCTTATGTTTTAAAATATACTCAAACCTACTTAAAATTAAACTACTTTTTAGGGTTTGAATAAAACAGTCATAACTTTTGAGTTTTGTTTTAAAGCAGTTTTACTATATTTAAAATTATTTTTTTTCTAAAATCTCTCCACCAAAAAATTTAACTGCATTTTGCATAAACTTGTCTTCTTCATTTTGTGAATTTTCACTTTCGAGAAAAGTATGAATTGTAATATCTGAATTACAAATATGATTAATAACTTTTTCAATTTTGGCCTTTTTCTCTGGCAGTAAAATTTGTTCACTATGAAATTTCTGCTCCTTCGGAAATCTTATATATAATACACCATTTTCCACTCTATCTGGAAAACTTTCAATTACTAATGCTCCAAGCATCACACTTTCTTTTCTTATCCCCAGCAATACTTTTTCCCAATTTTCAGAAAAAATTGAAATATCATAATTTTTTGTAGTACTTTCTGATTTTGGAGTTTTTTCCATATTTTCTTTTTCTTGGGTTTCAGCTGTAGAAGCCAAACTTGCTATTTTAGTATTTTTTGAAATTTGGCTTATAACTTTTTCATAAATATTGCTAGACACTTCTTTTATGTAATTTTTGTCAAAAGAAGAAACAGTTTCACTAGAATTTATACTTTGTAAATTATTTTTCTGATTTTTATAAAGTTCGTGAATCAGAACATAGCCAAGCAATCTTTTATCTTCTTCATATTTAAACTCATTTAAAGTAAAAAAAATCGCACTTATTGTATCCAGCAGAAAATTTACTGGTAAGTCAGTCTTTTTCTTAAACTGCTCTTTCAGATAATATGAAAAATCTTTCAAAAAAGTTTCGATTATAAGTCCATCTTCCCAAATTTTATCAATAAAATCTACAAGTTTTTCTTTATCACTTTCTCGTATCAGATTTAAAAATTCTTCCAAAATTACATCAGGCACTACTCCCAAAGCATTTTGCGTCTTTGTGATATCAATTTCTTCGTTATTAAAATTTGACACAACTTGCTCAAAAATAGAAAAACTGTCTCTTGCACTTCCTTCAGACTTACGATAAATCAAATCAAGACTTGCATCGTCAATTGTAATATTTTCTTTTTCAGCCACATTTTTTAGCAATTTTTTTATATCTTCCTTGTCAATCGGCAAAAAATCATACCGCTGACATCTAGAAATAACTGTGTCTGGTATTTTATCAATCTCTGTTGTCGCAAGAATAAATATAACATGTGACGGTGGTTCTTCTAATGTCTTCAAAAGTGCGTTAAATGCCTCTTTTGTAAGCATATGAACTTCATCAATTATATATATTTTTTTTCTTCCTTTAACAGGCTGATAATTTATTTTTTCCTTCAGTTCCCTAATTTCATCAATCCCACGATTAGAAGCCGCATCAATTTCAATCATATCCATAGAAATCCCTTGAGAAATCTCACGGCAATTTTCACATTCCCCACAAGGATTATCTGTCACATCCTCACTATTTAAGCAATTCACACCTTTCGCAATAAGCCTTGCAATAGTCGTTTTTCCCACACCACGTGGCCCTGTAAATAAGTACGCATGTGACAGCTTATTTTCTCTTAAGGAATTTTTTATCGCCCGCAACACAAATTCCTGTCCTGCAATTTCATCAAAATTTTGGGGCCGATATTTTCTATATAAAGTAATATTCAATGTTCTCACCCTTTTTTATTGCTATTTGATATTATAACATTTTTAATATGATTTGTGAACTACTAGAAAATTTTCATATAAGTAATTTTGAATTTGATTTTTTAAATTTTTTATGTTAAAATTCTTTTAAGCAAAAGGAATAATTTAAATATAAAAATATATTAGGAGGAGTTATGAACAATAAAATAAGTGAACAAAAATCAATTGCTGGATTAAAAGCAAACGCAGCAGCTTTTCTTGTAAATTTAAGTTTTTTTACATTAATTGGTGGATTAGTCATTCCAATTTTTGCATTAATTTTAGAAAGTGAAAACAATTTTGTTAGAACATATTCAAAACAAACATTAGCAATAACAGTTTTATTACTAGTATCATCATTATTAAACTTTGTTATCGTCGTTGGGAATATTTTATTTGCTCTAATTTTTATCGTTTTAACTATTTTACAAATTATTGCAACTGCTTCATCAATCTTGGAAAAAGAATTTAAAATTCCTTACATTGAAAAAATCACAAATTTATTATTTGTAGATTAATTAAATATTCTGTCTTAAAAATACACCAGAGAAATAACTATCTTAGGTGTATTTTTTTGTTTTTGAAGTTCACAACTTATATTAAAAATGTTATAATATAGTAAAACTTATTTAAAACCAAACTCAAAAGCTATGACTATTTTACTCAAACCATAAATTTATATAATTTTAGCAGTTTAATTTAAAATAGGTTTGAGTATATTATTAAAATAATGAAATGAGGAAAATAATGCACAAGGAATTTGCTGAAATTTATGATGTTTTTATGAAATATGTAAATTATGACGAATGGTATAAATTTTTACAAATGTTTATCAAGAAAAAGGGAACTGTTCTTGATTTAGGATGTGGAACAGGAGAATTTATATTACGATTTTTAAAAGATGGATTTACAGTTATTGGAGTGGATTTATCAGAAAAAATGCTAGAAATGTCTGAAAAAAAGTTATTAAAAAATAATTTTATAAATAATTACAAATTAGTAAAAGAGAACATTATAAATTATGAAAATATAAATGAAAATAATGAAATTCAACAAGTTGATTATATTATCTGTAATTTTGACACTGTAAATTATCTAAAAAATGAAAAGGAATTTTTAAAATTTATCAAAAAATGTAATCAAAATTTGAAAAAAGACGGATATTTAATTTTTGATGCTGTAACAGAAGATATTTTTGAGGAAATATTTGAAAATAATATATTTTTGGATGAAGAGCCTGAATATACGAGTATTTGGCGGCATGAACAGTTAAGTGAGAAAAAACATCTAGTAGAAATTGACTTGTTTATCCGTGAAAATGAAAATGATAACTTATTCAGAAAATACAACGAAGTGCAGCATAAATTTATTTACGAGCCTGAATGGATTGTGGAAACTGTTCAAAATAATGGTTTTGAAGTATTTGATACTGCTTCTAATCCTGAATTTGGAGAAAGCAGAATATTTTTTGTACTAAAAAAATTATAATTACTAATTTTATGAATTAAAAATTTAAATAAAAGTGTAAAAGGAAGTTATATTATGGAATTAGAAGACAAAAAAGAAATCTTAGAAAATGAAAATAAAATAGTTGACAACGAGAAAACTTCACAAGAGGAAGAAAAACGAAAACAAAAGATTTTTGAAATAGAAAAAAAGTTAGGCAGACATAATAATGAAAAAGAATTAAAAAATAGAAAAAACAGTAAATTAATGAAATATTTTGCCCTTGCAACAAATATGGTTTATATTTTGGCGTTACCAATATTAATTATGCTAGGCTTTTATTTACTTTTAAAAAAATATCTGTTCAAAACGGATCAGCCGCTTGTCCTAATCGTTTTTTTGATAATAGGAGCAATTTCTGGCTATTGGTCACTTATAAAGCAGGTAAATAACATAAAATAATTATATATTTTGAAAGGAATAAAAATGTTGGAAAAAATGCCACAAAACATAAAAAAAGCATACATTATTTCTATTTTTATTGCGATACTTCTCCTTTTTCTAGGAATAATTTTTAACTATGTAGAACTTTATTTTGGATATTTAGTTGGAGCAATAATTTCTGCTATAAATATAAATTTACTTGTAAATGGTGTGCATAATATTTTATACTTTCAAGACAAGGGAAAATTACGTGGAAATGTTGAATATTTGAAAAGAATGTTAATATTTTGTGTGGGAATGTTTATAGTTGGGAAAGTAAGCCAGAAATATTTTGAAAGCCACGTACTGACAAATCTTCTGGCAACTGGAACTGGAACATTAAATTTTAAAATTTCATATTTTCTATGTTACTGGACTGAAAAATTATTTAAAAAATAATTTTATTACAATAACATATTAACAAAAAAATACAATATAAAATATACAATTGAATTAAATATACTATTGAACATTCCATTTACAATCAAATAAATTACAGAAAAACAAAATATCGCTACAAAACTTGTAACATACATTAATAGTATATTTTTTTTAATATCTTCTAATCTAAATTCCTTTTTCTTATCCCCTATTATTGGTTTTTCCACTTCTTTTCCAAAATATGAAACTTTTCCGCCAAACTGTACTCCCAATGCTCCTGCTACTGCACTTTCTGAATGTCCTGAATTTGGACTTGCGTGATTTTTTCTGTCTCTTTTAAATATTTTCCATGCATTTTTGTAATTGTATCTCAAAATATAGCTTGCTGCTGTTATAAAAATCCCAGAAATTCTAGCTGGAATGAAATTTACCACATCGTCTAATTTTGCTGAAAATGTACCGAACTTTGCATATTTCTCATTTTTATACCCAACCATTGAATCAAGTGTATTTATTGCCTTATAGGCCATTGCAAGCGGAAGTCCACCCACAAACATATAAAACATCGGTGCAATCACGCCATCCACCATATTTTCCGAAATAGTTTCCATTGTACTTCTAATAATCATAACTTTATCCATCTTTTCAGTATCTCTTGAAACCAAATAAGACAATTTTTCCCTTGCTACTTTCAAATTTCCTAATTTTAAAATTTTATAAACTCTTTTTCCTTCACGAGCCAGTGATTTTACCGAAAATACCGTATACATCAAATAAATTTCCAAAATTTCCAAAATTTTTACAATTTTTGTCAATTCCACAAATCCATACATTACAAAAAATGCACTTGCAACTACTAAAATACCTAAAACTGCTCCTCCAGCAAAGCTTCCTTTTTTCCCATATAATTTTTTTTCTAAAAATGTAATCATTTTACCAATAATCTGGACTGGATGTGTAATTTTTTCCGGATCCCCAAAAATCAAGTCCAAAATAAATGCAATCCATATTTTTATTAAAAAATTCATTATTTATCTCCTATTATTCATTATTGTGTAACTCTTCTATAAACTATTTTATTTAAAAATCACTTTTTTAATAAACTATATCATCTGTTGCCCTTGCTCCCACTTTTTCCATAATTTCTATCATTTCAACAGCATTCTCATCATTTTTATTCCAAAAATCCTTACTATAAAAACGCTTCCATACACCATTTATTGTATCATAAAGAATCATATAAATCATAAATTCATCCTTATTTTCAGGACTGTAAATATACATTCTGTATTTATAATATTCTGGAGAATTACTATACTCTAACTCTGTCAAATTTTTCCAAGGATATAATTTAATCACATCCTTTTCAAATTCATCCAAATAATTAGCAATTTCAATATAGGTAAGTCCCTTTTTGCTTCCTTTGTTATAAATTAACCCTACTTCCATAAAACTATCATTATTTTTATCCTCTGTTTCATATACCATTTTATTTTTTTCTACATCACAATAAATTTTATCTGTTAATTTTGTATTTTTAACCAGTTCTACCATTTTGCTTGCAGATTCTGTATTCCCTGTATACCAATTGCAATTAACTGAAAATCCTATTGCTTCTATCATTAAAAATACTAAAAATAAAATTTTTTTCATAAATTTGTCTCCTCCCTTTTTTATTTAAAACTAATCATAGCCGTAGCCCTTCCAGCGTTTTTTCCTTCCCTTCTATAAGAATGAAATTTTTCATCAAATGTACTTTCAGCTGCTACAATCAAATTTTCCTGTTTTATCCCAAGTTTGAGTGCCATAAGTTCATTAAATTTTGTATTGTCAAAATGATATTTTCCTGTTTTCTCATTAAACCAAAATGATTTTTCCACAATTTCTCTGTTACATTTCCCAAATTTTTCTAAAAATTTATCATAAAATTCGTTTCCAACTTCATAATCCTTTTGACCAATCCCAATTCCTAACGCCATTACTACATTCTCAACTTGCGTCCCATATTTTTTTTGCATTTCCAAAAGTCCTGATTTCATCATTTCCTTAAACGTTCCTGGCCATCCTGAATGCCACGCTCCTATAACCTGATTTTCCTTATCATATACAAAAATCGGCAAGCAATCCGCATAAAATGTAAAAATAGCAATGTCTTTCCTTTTTGTCAGAAATCCATCAATATCTTCTTCTTTTTCATAATAATATTTTGTTGTATCTTCATCAATGGTTTTTACATTGTTAGAATGTGTTTGAAAAGCCATTACTTCCTGTTTATAGCATAAATTCAGTCCCTTTAATAACTTTTCACGATTATTTTTCTGTATTCCTTCTTTCTGATTTTCAATTGGACAGTAATCAGACATATTTCCAGCATTTTTTTTTGTATAAACTGCTGTAATACCGTATTTTTCAAACTCTTCAATATAATAATAATTTTCCTTTTCTATAAACATAATTATCTATCCTTCTATATTTTTTTACATACTGTTTTCTAAATTTGACAATATCGCTTCCACCATCTTTATTTGTTCATCTAGATTTTTTACATGCCAAGTATTATTTACTTTATGCATACTAACAGTTATAGTCATTTCCACATAATTTTCTTCTTTTTTTAATTCATCTTCTATAATTTCACTTATAGCATTCATAATTTTAGAAAAAGCTTCTTTTTTCTCCATTTTTTTCATTTGAACCATCATATCGTCTGCATCTTTATATTGTAGTTTTTTTAAAACAAGTTTAAAAACTTCATATTCATTTTCAAATTTTGCATCACTCTCTTTACTACCAAAAACTTTTACTTTTTGAGTAACTTGTGCTTCTTCATCATTAAAAAATCTAATTTCTTCTATTTTATTTTTTTGATGCTCAATGCTTTTTTCTAACATACTAACCATCATTTGTTTCATTGCCTGAGCACCGAATATTTCATCTTCACTAAATGATTGTTTTGATATCGCATTTTCTATAAAGTTTTTAATAATGACTTTTACTCTATTTTTATATTTTTTATTGTCAGCTTCAAAACCTTTTTTTACTTCTAAAGACTCTTTTTTCATTTTTTGTTCAGAAATTTTATAGTTTTCACTTCTTGTAACATTGTAGTCCAATTTAGACTCAAACCCAAACATTTGTAAAGATAATATCACTAATAATGTTATCACTAATTTTTTTATTTTCATAGTACCTCATTTCCTTATAATTATTTTTAATCTTTTTACAAAAACATCATTATCATATATCCTGAAATTATCGAAAAAATCCAAAGCGTAATACCATACAAAAGATTTTTTCCAGTCATTTTTTTTATAGCCTGAATATTTAATGAAGTTCCAATCATATAAAGTGCAAGAGACAGCATCATTTTCCCTATTTGAGTAAGTAAGCTGTAAATTACCGGCAAATTTATTATTGTCGCAACAATTGAAGCTAAAATAAAAAATAATATAAAAATTGGAAATTTAATCTTCTTATTTTCAGATTTATTTAAAATGCTAAGAACAATAACTATTGGAATAATCCAAAGTGTTCTTGTAAGTTTCATAATTGTGGCTATTTTCAAGGCTTCTGTACTGTGAAAAGCTGCAGCTGATACTACCGAACTTGTATCGTGTATGCTTAATGCAGTCCATATTCCAGTTTGTTCAGCATTTAATTTGAAATAATTTATAAAAAATGCAAAAAGAAATAATGCTACTGTGTTTAAAATAAATACTATCCCCGTAGACAAGGCAATATCCTCATCAGAAGCCTCAATTACTGGAGAAGTTGCTGCAATGGCACTTCCACCACAAATTGCAGTTCCAAACACAATTAATTGTGATAACTTCTTTTCCATTTTAAAAATTTTTGCCAAAAATAACCCGATACTTATAACTACAATCAAACTAATTGCCGTCTGAAAAATCCCTTTACTTCCAACAGCAACAACCTTGCTTATGCTAAGTCCAAATCCAAAAAATACGACAGCTGAATTTAGCGTAAGTGTTCGTATTTTCCCTAAATTTTTTGGAACTAGAATTAAACTGAAACTTGCCAGAATAATTCCCATAAGAAGAGATATTCCCGAAGCAAAAGCGTGAACACTTTTAATTAATGGAAGCATTAACGCAATTGCACATCCCGCATAAAATACTATTTTTTTATTCATTTTATAACTCCTAACTTTCAAAACATTTACAAAAAATTTTTATTATTTTTTCCTATTACCAAAATAATCCGTCAATTCTAAAAATAACTGATTCCCCTCAAATTCATCAAAAATAATCTTTTTCGCCCTTTCCAAATACTCCTGTAACAACCTTTTACTTTCCTCAAGCCCAAAAATACTCGGATAAGTAGTCTTGTCATTTTCAATATCATTTGATTTTTTCCCAATTTCCTCAAAATTCCCTTCAATATCTAGAATATCATCCTTAATCTGAAATGCAATTCCCAACAACTTTGAATATTCCACCATTTTTTCACGCTTTTCACTTTCAACATCCAAAGCAATCATCGGCAATTCTATTGCAGCAGTCAGCAATTTCCCAGTCTTATGAGCGTGAATATACTTTAATGTGTCAATTTCCACTTTCTTATTTTCAGACTCCATATCCACAAACTGACCTCCGACCATTCCAAAAAATCCTGCATATTCAGATAATTTCGAAATAATTTCAACCTTATTTTTATCTCCTAAACTTTTAGAATTTGCAATTATTCCAAAGGCTTCTGTCAAAAGAACATCTCCCACAAGAACTCCGATTGCTTCATTATATTTTTTATGAACTGTAAATTTACCGCGTCTGTAATCATCATTGTCCATCGCCGGCAAATCATCGTGAACAAGTGAATAACAATGTATAAACTCAAGCGCATTGGCAATTTCCTTAATTTTATCATAACTTTTACAATTATTTTTTTCAAACAAATCACAAATCATATACATCAAAATAGGACGTATTCGCTTTCCTCCGTTCATAACCGCATATTCAATTGCCTCTGCCAATTTTTCAGGATATTTATTTCTGTAATTCCCAAGTAATTCCCTCAGGCTATTCTCCACAACTTTCTTTTTTTCTTTCAAATATTCCCGTAACATTTTATCCCCCGTCACTCAAATTTTTATTTTCATTAACTTTTCTATTCCAAAAATCTCCTAAAAATTTAAAAAATTCATCGCCTTTATCAATTATTAATAATTCATTTTTTCAAATATATTTCTTTTGTTGATTTAACTGCTATCAATTTTACTTATAATAATCTCTAAAGCAGTTATATAAGATTATACTGTTTTTATTCTAAAAGGTTCTGATAAAAATTTAATTCCGCTTTCTTTCATTTGCTAATACTTACGATTTGCATCATCTACTTCAAACCATATTGTCTGTTTCAAGTCTTTAAATTTATTTTTATCTTTTAATATTATTGCCGCTTCTTCACCATCAATACTGAATGCTACCATTCCCATATCCGAAAAATCAAACTTTACTTTTAATCCTAAGTTATTTTTATAATATTTTTTTGCCATTTCCAAGTCATCAACTGGAATAAAAAAATTATCGTATTTTTTCATCTTAACATCTCCTCATCTTAATTTTGAACAAAATTTACTTCAAAACTAAACTCAAATATTTTAAATATCCTGCTTCTATTCACTTGAAAATCTGTCTTTAATCTTTATTCAAACTCTTCCATTTCCACTTTTCCATTTTTTTCAAGCACCTTCATAACTTTCCCTTCTCCGACTTCAAGCAATTTTTCCGAATCCTTAATAAGCTTAATCGCTTTCTCATATTCAGAAATTGAATCATCTAGCGATAATTCCTCACTTTCTAATTTTTCCAAAATTTCATCAATTTGTGCAATATTTTCTTCATAACTTTGTTTTTTTACTGCCATTTTTATTTTTCTCCTTTATTTTTTTATCTATCCTTCAAACCTATAAAAACTAACTACCTTCTTATTATAATCTCTTTCATCATATTTCACAAAATTACCTATTTTATCAGCCATTTTCTCATACGTGCTGTGTTCTGAAATTATAATTCCATCTCGTTCCAAAAGGTTTTCTTCTGATATTTTTTCAATCGTTTTTGTTGAAATATTTTCCTTGTAAGGTGGATCCAAAAAGATTATATCAAATGTTTCATTTTTTCTTGAAAGAATTTCTATCGCTCGAAAAACATCATTTTTGTAGGCACGACATTTTTCTTCCACTCCAAGATGATTCACATTTTCAATAATTACTCTTAGCGCCTCTTTATCTTCCTCAATCATAATCGCTCTTTTTGAACCACGGCTAAGTGCTTCAAATGAGACATTTCCTGTTCCTGAATACAAGTCCAGAAATTTTGCATCTACGACTTTTTCTCCAATTATACTGAAAATTGCCTCTTTTATTCTTTCAAGCGTAGGTCTGGTTTCTCTTCCTTCCCTTGATTTTATTCTTCTATTTTTCAATGTTCCTGCTACAATTCTCATTTTTTCCTCTTTTCAATTTTTATGATTCTCTCTATATTTGAATTAATCTGTGTATATTTTACTACATTTCAGGCAAAATTACCAACATTTGCCCTACTTAAATTTTATTGAAATTTTTCCATCCAGATTTACTCCACTCTCTAGCAGTTCATAATGCTCTTTTGTACTATTTTTACTAATATTCTTAAATCCATAATCTTTAAAATTTATACTGTCAATTTTTAAATCTGATTTGTTATAAACATTTACATACAATATTTCCGCCTTATTTTTGTTAAAAAAATTGTCAACTAACTCAAAACTGTACACAAAATCCTTATTTCTTGAAAATTTTGTATTTACTAAATCATAATAAACAGCGATTTTCTCTTCTTCCATCGACGGAATAACTTTTGAAATGGCAAACCATTCACGCTGGATACTATCTGTAACTTGACTTTCATAAATATTTTCATCAAATTTTATAACTGCTCTCAAGTTTTGTGCCTTTTTATAATCTGTCAAAAACTTTATATTTTTTACAAATTTTCCCCGATTATTTGTATTTTTATTACTGAAATCCTCTTTCAAACTTTTCTCAATATTCGTATCCAGCCAGAACATAAACGTCGATTTTACATTATAATTCCCAATATTCTCAAATGTATAAACACTCTCAACCTTTATTGTCTTATTTTTCTCAATCGTAATATTCAAATCTTCCCTCTTTATAACTAGCGGCTCCTGTCTTACAATCTTCAAATTTCCAATTGCCAAAAATTCTGATTTTGCAGAAAATGTTACAATGTTTATTGCAAAAAATATTATCATTATAAATGTTACTTTAAAAGATTTTTTTAATTTCTTATTATTCAAAAAAAACATATTTCAACTCCTTTAATTTTTTTATCATTTCAACTTTATTCTCTCAATACCCACCAATTTCGCAACTTTCCTAATAAACTTGAGTGACAAGTTCACATTATATTTTTCAGACAGTTTTACAACTTCCTTTTTCTCATTCGTTTTAAACGCTAAAAATACTTGATTATCACCTTTATTTTTCAAAATAAGCTGCTTCAATTCCTGATTTTTTTCTTTCACTTCTTCATCAATTAAGATGTATAATTTTAGATTTTTATTTTCTTCCAGATTTTCAATATTGCAAATGTTGTTTAAAATAAGTGTATTTTTATTTTGCTCGGAATTTACAATTCCTTCCAGCACCATAATCTGCCCTTCTGTGATTTTATATCCAAAAGTTATGTATTCTCTTGGAAAACAGATTATTTCAATGCTTTTTTGAAAATCTTCCATTTCAAATTTTACCATTGGCTCTTTTCCAGCCCGTGTTGTAAATTTTTTTACGTTTTTTACTATTCCGATAATTCGTACTTTTTTTAGCTCTTTTTGGGAAATTTCTGATATTTTATTGTGGAAAATTATATTTATCAGATTTTTTTTCTCATTTAAAGGATGGCTTGAAATGTAGATTCCCAAATATTCCTTTTCATTTTGAAGCAAGACTTTTTGAGGAAACTCAACGCTTTTTTCCATCTGGAAGTCAACTGATATTTCCTTTTTCCCTCCGAATAAAATCATTTGCAAATCTTCTTCAGATTCGTATTTTTTCTGGCTGTATTCTAGAACTTTATCAATAGACTTGTATTTTTCAAACCTGTTTCCATCAAGTCCATCCAATGCTCCCGATAAAATTAGCGATTCCAACTGTTTTTTTGTAATTCCGTTTTGTTTCATCCGATATCCAAAATCTTTGTAGGAAACAAACTTTCCATTTTTTCGTTCTTTTTTTATTTCATTAATTAATCCTGCTCCCACGCCCTTTATCGCAAAAAGTCCAAATCTTATTCCAACCTTTCCAAAATTTTCGTTATCCGCCTGATTTTCTTCAATTTCAAAATCATAATCAGATAAATTCACATCTGGCAAAAATATATTAATCCCCTTTTCCTTGGCTTCATTCACAAAAATAACAAATCTATCCAGATTATGCACTTCGGTTGTCATTATCGCAGCAAAAAATTCCAATGGATAATTTGCCTTAAAATACGCTGTCCAGTAAACAATCAATGCATAAGCCGCCGAATGTGACTTGTTAAATCCATATCCACCAAATTTTTCCACTAAATCATAAATTTCGTTTGCTTTTTTCGATAAAACTCCGTTTTTTTGAGCATTCGTTACAAATTTTTCACGATTTTTCTTCATTAGTTCAGGATTTTTCTTTCCAATCGCACGTCGCAGCTCATCAGCTTCTCCAAGCGAATAATTTGCCATTTCACTCACGATTTTCATAACCTGCTCCTGATACAAAATTATTCCGTAAGTTTCCTCAAGTATGTATTTTAGGGAATCATCAATATATTTTATTTCTGTCCTGTTATTTTTCACATTAATAAAATCATCCACCATTCCACTTCGCAAAGGTCCTGGACGGTACAGTGCAAGTAACGCGATTATGTCCTCAAATTTTTCGATTTTCATTTTCTTCATAAGGCTTCTGATTCCAGCTGACTCACATTGGAAAACTCCCATTGTATCAGCCTTTGTAAGCAATTCATACGTTTTTTCATCATTTAGAGGAATATCATTTAATACAATTTTTGTTTTTCTTCTTTTCTCAATATTTTCCACAGTTTTTCGCAAAATTGTGAGATTTTTCAAGCCAAGGAAATCCATTTTTAAAATTCCCAGCTCTTCCAGTTCCTTCATTTGATACTGCGTCGAAACAATCTTTGTTTTCCCATCAGAATAAGTTGGAATCTCATCGCTTAGCACATCTTTGGAAATAACGACTCCAGCTGCATGAACAGAGGCATGACGAACTTTCCCCTCCAATTTTAGTGAATAATCAATCACTCTTTTTATTTCTCTGTCGGTTTCGTACATTTTTCTAATTTCAGGAATATTGTTCAAGGCATCTTTCAGTTCCGTATTAAATGGTATCATTTTAGCGATTTTATCGACTTTTACAAGCGAAACATTTAACACACGCCCCACATCACGAATCGCAAGCCTAGCCTTTAGCGTTCCAAACGTAATAATATGTGCCACGTATTCCGCCCCATATTTATTCACCACATAATTTATAACAATTTCCCGCTGTTCCTGATCAAAATCTATGTCAATATCTGGCATCGAAATACGTTCAGGATTCAAAAACCTCTCAAAAATCAGATTATACTCAAGCGGGTCAATTTCCGTAATATTCAAGGCATACGAAACAATGCTCCCTGCAGCAGAACCCCGTCCAGGTCCAACATAAACCCCATTTTCACGTGAGAATTTTATAAAATCCCAGACAATGATAAAATATCCATTGTATCTCATTTTATCAATAATTTCCAGCTCATACTCTGCACGCTCCAAAACATTTTCCAAATTATTCTTTAATAATTCTTCCCGAATTTTAACTTCCTTCAATTTCTGCCCAGCAATTTCATCTTTTGCAATCTCTTTTTCAATTATCTCAAAATTTTTATCCAGCTGCAATTTTTCAGAATCTGAAACAGATTTTTTCAAATATTTGTGAAAAATCCCCTCAAATACTAGATTTCGCAAAAATTCCTTTTCATTTACATTTTGTGGCAACGAATATTTTGGAAATTTAAAATGATGAAACTCAAAATCAACATTGCAGTTTTCCACAATTTTTTCCACATTATTAATTCCAGTTTCATAAAACTCGCTATATTCCTTATTTTCAAAACATTTTTTTATTTCTTCTTCCGACTTCAAATACAAATCATCATACAAAATTTCACTACTGTCTGATTTTTCCGCATCAATTTTGCTTCCCGCTTTTATCGACTCTACAATCTTCTGCAAAACCGTATCTTCTCTATTCGGATAATAAACATCATTCGTAATAACAAAATTATCAAATTTATTTTTACGCACAATGTCAAAAAGCATTTTCCTAGCCTTTTCCAGCCTTTCCACAGCAGGAACTTCAATAAAAAAATTATCCCCAAAATCCTTACCAAGTTTCTCAATAACCCTTCTAACCTGAGTATTTTCCAAATCCAGAATACCCTTTATAACCTCACTATTTATGCCACCTGACAAAATATACAAGTCATCTGAATATTTTTTCAATTCATCATACTTAATTTTATTCCTATTCCGTGTAAACCTGCTATATGAAATTGACGACAATTTTGATAAATTTTTATACCCATTCTGATTTTTAGCAAGTAAAGTAAGCGAAAATTCCCCCACTTTCTCCAGTCCGTCAAGAAACACCTCAAGTCCAATAATTGGCTTTATTCCATCATTTTTACACTTCTTAAAAAACTCAATTGCCCCAAACATCGAAGTATCGGTAATTGCAAGTGCTTTTACTCCTATTTCCTTAGCCTTTTCAACATATTCATCTATTTTCCCTACTCCTTCAAGCAGTGAATACTCCGTATGCAATTTCAAATGTACAAATTTATTTTCCATAATTTCTACCTAATTTCTATTTTTATAAAAATACCTAAAGTGCCTTTATCACTTCATAAATCCCATCTTCATCATTCGATAAAGTAATTTTATCTTTTGAAAATTCCTGTTTCAATTCTTCCGTAGCATTCCCCATAAGATATCCGTATTTCACAAACTTCAACATTTCCAAATCATTCCACTGATCTCCAAACGCCATTGTTTCTTCTGGAGAAATATCATATTTTTTCAACAGTTCCTTTATTGCCAGCCCTTTATTTACTTCCTTATTCAAGCATTCTAAATAATGTGGCTTTGAAAATACAAAATTAATATGTGGCAATTTTTCTTCCAATTCCTTTTTTAGCTCCAGTAAAATCGAATTTTCTGCAATAAATAACGCTTTTGTAGAAGTTTTTCCAATGAATTCATCAAAATTTTTAACATAATATGGAATTTCCACGCTTTCTGAATATTTTTTACCTTCATCTGTTTCATTTTCAATATATAACTTGTCATCCATATATAAATTTAAGTGAATTCCTTTTTCTCTCGAAACTTTGATAAGTTCCTTAACATCCTGTGCCTCAACAGGTTTCTCAAAGATAACTTCATTATTTAACGGATTTGTAACTCTCCCACCATTATAATTAATTACTGGATTTTTTATACCCAGCATTTCCACAAAGGGCTTTGATGAAATAAAGGTTCTCCCAGTTGCAATAAATGTTTTCACTCCCTCTTCTTCCAATTCTCTCAATTTTTTTATCAAATTTTCCGAAACTTTATGCTCACTTGTCAGCACCGTTCCGTCCAAATCCATAAATATCGCTTTTATATTATTCATTTTAATTTCCTTTCTACTAACAATTTGTTAAATTTTGCTTTCTTATTTTTTTAAAACTATCTGATAATCTGTTTTATAATTCTATATTTAAATAACTTCAATTAAATTTTCTACAAAATAATCTATTTCTTCAATAGTCGTATCTTTACCAATACTAATTCTAAATGAACCTTTCAATTCCTCGTCAGTAAGTCCCATAGCCTTCAAAACATGTGAATTTTCAAGCGAACCTGACATGCATGCAGAACCGCCGCTTATGCAGATTCCTCTTAAATCCAGTGCTACCAGCAGCATTTGAATATCCACACCTTCTATGTATATATTCGTTGTTGTTTTTATTCTATTGGCCTTTTCTCCATTTATTTTTATTTTTTTTCTAAGTTTTTCAATTTCAATTTTCAGTTTATTTTCTAGATAATTTTGCAGTTTTTCTTCTTTTTCTAATATTTCTTCTAAATTTTCATAAACTTCCTCAAGTGCCACACCAAGTCCCAAAATTCCGTGAACATTTTCTGTTCCAGCTCGTCTGTTCCTTTCCTGCGAACCGCCCCAGATTTCCTTTTCAACCGAATATTTTTTATCAATAAATACAAACCCTGCTCCCTTAGGCCCATAAAATTTATGAGCTGTTGCCGTCAAAGCATTTATTTTCAAATCTTTTGGCAAAATTTTCATTTTTCCTATTGCCTGAACTGCATCCGTATGAAAAAATATATTTCTCTCTGCCAAAATTTCCCCAATTTCCTTAATCGACTGAATAACGCCAGTTTCATTATTCACAAACATTATCGAAACAAGAGCAGTATCTTCCCTCAATTGCTGTTTTAACTCCTCAATATTCACAACTCCATTCTCATCAACACTAATGTACGAAACTTCATACCCTTCATTTTCCAGCTGCTCAAAGGTTTTTAAAATCGTAGAATGCTCAATCTTAGATGTTATAATATGTTTTCCTTTATCATTGTTCGCCTTTAAAAATCCCCTTATTGCAAGATTATTCCCTTCAGCTCCACCAGATGTAAATACAATTTCAGTTGTTTCAACCTTCAAATTCTGTGCTATAATATGTCTTGCCCTTTCCACAGCTGATTTTGCCCATTGTCCCAATGAATGCACAGAAGACGGATTTCCATAATTTTCACTAAATGATTTTGTCATCTCTTCTATCACTTTGTCTGACATTTTTGTAGTTGCGGCATTATCTAAATATACTATTTTCATTTTTAACTTTCTTCTCCTTTTTTTCATTTCATTATTTTATAATTTATAAAATTTTGTTATTTTAATTCTAAAATACATTTTACTTTTCTAATCATCTACTTATCTTACCAAAAAATATATTTTTTTCTAAAAATCGGAAATTTTCTATCTACATATTCATTAACATAATATTGAGCTTCAGCATAACTTCCCATTATATTTAAAAAATCCAAAGAATCCTTAAAAATTCCTATTTTTTCATCTTCCACTTTAAGTGCGATAATATAAGGAAATATTCTATTAAAATAATTAAGTTTTTCTTCTTCTTTTTCAAATTTATCTATTTTATTTTTTTCAGCAGTTTCAAAATACATTTTTAAACCTTCAATATACTCCATTTTTCGCTGTCCCGAAACTGTATATTTTCCTATTGCCTTTTCATATATCAAAAACATTATCCCTAAAATTAACAAAATTATTCCAAAAAAAATATCCGCATACAATATCACGCCAATAAACCCGCCCACAGTAGTTGTTACATATAAAAATTTCAGTAATCCTCTCTGCATGCTATATACATATGCTAGCCATCCAAATATAAAAATTGTAAGAATCATCGAACTTGCAATATCTTTCTGCATTAATTTTGACAATGTAAAAGCCATACAAATTGCTATTCCCAAAATAAATGGAATAAAATATGAGTAATTATTTTTATAAATCATCATTTTATATTTCTTTTCCAGAAAATGAACAATTCGATTTTTAAATCCAATAATTCCTAGTTTATTCCCAAACAAATCATTTTCCGAAAGAACATCCAGCAAATTATTTTCCTCCTGAAACAAAGTTTCCTTTCTCAATTTCAAATTATCTCTATTTTTCTTATTCAAAATATATTTTCTATTTCCAGTACCATCTTCATAAACTTCGGAAATATATCCCTTCAATATTAACGACAACATTCCAATTTTCAATATTTCCTTTGAATCCCTCTCGCCATTAATATAAGCCACAAACATTGAAGAAATATAATCTGGCTCTACAAATTCAGGAACAACAGCCTTTCTCTTCGGATCTCTTCCAAAAAAATACCAAGTTAAGACAGAATATATTGCGACAAGTATAACTACAATAATTTCAATTATAACTATATAAGATTTATTCATTAATAAGCTCCTTTAATACATTTTTATACTTTAACCTTCTCAAGCTCTAAACTTATCTAATCTTAATAAGTCAAGCTTTAAAAAAATCAAATACATTTTTAAACAATTTATTAGGAAATATTGAAACTGTATATTCATCGACAAAATATTTTGCCTCTTTGTAATTTCCCATCATGTTTAAAAAATTTAAAGAATCCATAAATAATTTAAAACTTTCATCTTCTATTTTAAGCGCAACAGCATAAGGAAGCAAATAATTAAAATAATTCAACTTTTCCTCTTGCGTTTCAAATTTATCTATCCTGTATCTTTCTGTTGTATTAAAATACATTTTCATCCCTTCGATATATTCCATTTTTCTTCTTCCTGCAGTCGTGTACTTTCCTATCGCTTTTTCATAAACTAAAAATATTATCCCTAAAGCAAATAAACTTATGCCTGAATAAATATCAACATACATTATAACCCCCATAATTCCACCTATAACAACTGTAATATATAAGAATTTCAAAATTCCCCTTGACATATCATACACAAGTTTTAACCATATAATTCCTGCTATTGTGATACGAACTGAATTTTCAACATTTCCCTTTGTTAATTTCAATAATATAAAAAATAATAAAACCGCAGTTCCTAAAATAAATGGAATAAAACAAAAATAATTATTTTTATATATCGTTTTCTTATATTTTTTCTCTAAAAAATGTACAATACGATTTTTATATTTTAAAATTAACTGTTTGTTGGAAAATAAGTCTCCCTCAGACAAAATATTCAGTAATTCATTTTCTTCTTCAAATAAATTTGTCTTTCTTAATTCTAAATTTTTTTTATTTTTACTATTCAAAATAAATTTTTTAATTTTTCCTTTTTTATCTTTAATAACGGAAATATAATTTTTGGATAATAATGACAGTATTCCAATCTTTAGTATTCTTATTGAATCTCTTTCTCCATTAATATATGCCATGAACATTGCAGAAATATTATCTGGCACATTAAATTCAGGAACAACTACCTTTCTTTTCGGATCTCTTCCAAAAAAATACCAAGTTAAGACAGAATACACTGTAACAACTATAACTATGATAATTTCCAAAATTTTTATAATAAAATCCATATTTCCCACATCTAAACTCCTAAAACTAAAAATTCACTCTTTCATACTTCATTTTCAATTTCTTTCTGTAAAATCCAATTCCAATATGGATTATTTCTTTAACTCCACGATTTTTCAGTTCCACATCATATTCTTTCTCTCTAATCTGTCTAAATCCTTCTTTCGCATAATTGTCCATTTCTTCTTCGTTGCCTGCCACTTTAAATTCAAAAATATATGCTGGATTTTCTTTGTTTTTCGGTTCAAGTACCAAATCAGCCCTTCCATATCCAGTTTCCCTTTCAGAAAGTCTGATATAGTCATTTCCTAGAACTATGAAAATCCCTATTAAAAATACTTTGTAATATTTCTCGTCCTTATCTGTATCAAAATAGCTTAATGAAGATAGTATTTCATCTTGAAGTCCTTTTGCAAATTCTTCTATTTTTCCTTTCTTCAAGTCTTTTATAATATTTGTAAATTTTTGAGTTTTTTTAATAAATCTGGCAATAAACCTGTTTTCAAAAAACTTCAGTATTTCGTTATTTGGTATCCTTATAGGATATTCATTATCCACTTTTTCCCCGCCAATCGTCAAATAGCCTGCATACAGAAATAATTGCCATATATCATCCGTATCAAAAGTAAATTCAGAATAATCATTTATTTCCTTGTAAATTTTCTCCTTATTAAATAATTTCTCCAAATCATCAAATATTTCCTTATTCCCTTCATCAAGCATTTCATCTATCAATTTATTCCCTGAAACACTAATCCAATAAGGACGTAATTGCCTAGCCGACAAAAAATTAATAATTGACCAAGGATTATAAATTTCAGTATCTCCAAATTGATAACCATTATACCATTTCTTAACTTCTTCCAGCTCATATTCAAGCTCATAATATTTCACAGCTTTTATAACTTCATTTTCTGTAAGCCCAAAAAACTCAGAATATTTTTCACCAAATATTGTATTTACTTTCAAATTGTTCAGCCCTGAAAAAATCCCTTCTTTTGCAATCCGTAAAATTCCTGTCATAATCCCAAATTGCAAATATTCATTATCCTTCAAGGCTTCTCCGTAAAATCTTTTGAAAAACGAAATTGCCTTTTTATAGTACCCTGCTTGATATGACTGAATTATCGGAGTATCGTATTCATCAATCAAAACGACAACTTTCTTTTTCCCATAATAATCATACAGATATTTTGTCAAATTTTTTAAAGAATTTTTCCAATCTGCCCCTTTCTGTTTCAGCCATATCTTGTCAAATTCCATTAACTCACTCTGATTCAAGTTTTTTCTTATAAACTCAAAGTCATTATACAATTTATTTATCAAATTTTTTATTTCAAAATAGCAATCTTCCCACTCATCTTCCTCAATATTCTTAAAACTCACAAATATTACTGGGTATTTCCCCTGCTCACTTGCATATTCAGTTTCTGAAATATTAAGATTGTCAAACAGTCTCTTATTTTCTTCTCTATTTTCAAAATCAAAAAAATATCTTATCATTGACATATTAAGCGTTTTCCCAAATCTTCTTGGACGAGTGAATAGATTTACATTTGCTCCATCTCTTAAAATACTGCTAATCAATCCTGTTTTATCAACATAATAGTAATTTTCTTCTATTATTCTTTTAAAATCAGACATTCCTATCGGTAATCGCTTTTTATTTCCCATTTTTCATCCCCTCTGTTTCCTTCATATTTTTTCAATTTAATTCTTGCACAAATTCAAAAAAATAATATTTATACCAATATTATAAACTAAAAAACAATACTTTACAACAAGAAAAAAAGCCAGTATTTCTACCAGCTTCCTCCACCTCCTCCGCCGGAACCTCCGCCAGAGAAGCCTCCACCACTTGAGAATCCGCCTCCGCCAAAACCGCCTCCGCTCGAATTTCTAGAGTTTTCTCTCAAAGTACTGAATCTTTCTTCTGCTATTTTATTGTATGCATTGTTATAACCTCTTGAAATCATATCTGATAAAAAGTAATTATTGTATGAATTAAAATGTACTCCTCTATTTATATAAGAATATGTACTTTCATCAAAATTATAAAGTTTTATCGTATTCTTCATAAGTTTTACCGCTTCATTTTTTACACCAAGAGCTACCGCATAAGGCAATATCCCTTTAAAATAAGCTACCAGCTCATCTACATCATTAAATTTCATAATCTGATTTGCTTCAGCAGTCTTTATGTACATTTTCATGCCATCCAAGTATTCTTTTTTTCTCATTCCATCAACAGTATATCTTCCAATTATTTTTGAATAAACAGCATACATTGCCATAATTATTCCAATTATAATGAAATTTAAAACTCCATATATTAATGAAAAGAATAATACTGCTATCCACTTAATAATTTTTAAAAATTTGCTATTATTTCCATAAATATTATTGATAATTGAAAAAATCGTATTTAATACTATTCCAAAGAAAATAGCAACCATAACTAGAGAAACTGCTCCAGAAATACCATCAGAAATACCTGCCGTTCCGCTGCTTGCAGTTGACGAAATCATAAAAACTGTAATCATACCGACAATAAAGACAATATTAAAAATGTTATTATCCTTATAAACTTTCTTTTTATACTCTTTTTCAAATGATTTTAATATTTTATTTGAAGCATCGTAAAGACTTCTTTCTTTTTTAAATATGTATCCATTATCAGAAAGAGCATTAAAAACAATCTTTTCTTCTTCTGCTAATTCAGGCTTGCTTTTTCTACTGTCAGACAATGTATATTCTACATTTCTTCCATTACCTTCTTCGTCATTAGCTTCAACATAACCTTTAGAAAGCAATGAAAGCACTCCGATTGTTAGTATTTCTTTTGGCTCTCTTTCTCCATTGATGTAAGCCGCATACATGGCAGAAATATCCTTTGGTATGTTAAATTCAGGAACAATTGCCTTTTTATTTACATCTCTTCCAAATATATACCACGTTACAAATCCATAAATTGCTAGAATTATTATTATAATCGGTCCTACAGCAATTAAAGGATGAGCATAATAAAGTGTCTGTAATTTATCCCAAAATGTTGGGCTTATATTATCTGTTTTTAAATTCAGACGAAAACTTAATCCACTATATGCCTCTAAAACCTTATTTGTTTTAATTTCAACAGTTCCATTATTCAAATTTGTAATATAATCTTTTCCACTTTGTCCATATTCACCTGTAAAAATATCTAATTGCTTAATTTCATTTTTTAAAACAGGTTCTCCATTTCCAAATTTTATATTTACCGTAGCTTTTTCAATAGGAACTTGCCAAAATTGACCAATTGCATTAAAGTAAACCTGATAAATTCCATTTTTTTCAAATACTGCATTATAAATCACATAATTAAACTCGTATCTATTTACACCATTTTCCACAAATCTGTCTGCAGAACCAACCCTATATCTAATACCTTCATCAAAAAGTTTCGTAGAGTATTCTTCAGAAATACCGTTTCTCTTTATTGAATTCATTTTTATATAAGATTTGTAAATATCTACGCCATTTTTCTTTGAACGTAACGGAATATCCCTATAAATCCCGTGCTTTGCCACACCGTCAAATTCATAGTCAATTACTTCATTTACTGTCAAAGTTCCATTTTTATTCATCTGAACTGTAACTTCATAATTCGTTATTTTTTCAGCAATTAATGATTTTGCACTTAAGAAAAACAATGTGAAAAATACAAACATTATTGAAAAAATACTGTTTAATTTTCGGTTGCTAAAACTCTTCATAATAAGCCCTCTTCCAAAAAATTTACTAAAAAATTAAAACTTAACTTCTGGAGCCTTTTCTGCTCCTTCCACAGCATTAAAGAACTCAGCTTTTTTAAATCCAAAAATTCCACCAAAAATATTGTTTGGAAAAGTTTCCACAAAAGTATTTCTGTCTCTTGCTGTTCCGTTATAATATTTTCTTGAACTTTGAATTTCTGTTTCTATTTGAGTTAGTTGAGATTGCAAGCTCAAAAAGTTTTCATTTGCTTTCAAGTCTGGATAATTTTCCTGTAACATCATTATTGATCTTAATGTTTTTGTCATTTCATTTTCAAGTTTTTGAATTTTTTCAATATTATCAATATCCTTTGTATCAATCGACATCATTTGACTTCTCAATTTTACCACATTTTCCAGCGTTTCTTTTTCATGTGTTGCATAACCTTTAACAGTATTAACAAGATTTGGTATTAAATCTAGCCTTTTTTGCAAATATACACCTATTCCACTCCAACCTTCCTCATTCAGATTTTTTAGTCTAATATATTTATTATAAATTCCCATTCCGATTACAACTAAAACTACCAAAATTCCTATTAAAATAAATACAATACTCATAATTCATTCTCCTCTTCTATTTTTTATTTTTATTTATTTTATTTACCATAAATCCAATTAATATTACCACAACCACCCCTATAAAAACATTATAATAAACCGTGTAATCTCTTGGCTTTGAAACTTTCTTTATATCTGCCTTTTCCAATTTTCCTACAAAAACTTCATCTCGTTCTTTTATTGAATCAGCAAATTCTGCAATATCGTACTCAGGCTTGTCTAAACTTTCATCTCCAAAGGTTATTTTATAATCTTCCCCTTCTGTAGCCCTAAACACAATTCTGTCTGGAACATAGTTTCCTGTTACTTCATTTATTTTGAGCGGTGAATTATCTCCATTCTGTATTTCAACGACTATTTCAGACAATTTAGGAACACTTTCTAAATTTATTACCAAATTTGATCTTTCCCCAACTTTAGATATTATCCCTTCTGCAAAAAAATTATCTCCGTTTCTCACAGTATAATTTCTCTGAAACTCATCATTTACATCTAGAACAATATTTTTTAATGGCAAAAACTTGCTCTTAATTTTCAAAATTGTATTTTTTCCTTCCTGCTCAACCTTATAATCCAATTTTGTCCCTACAGTTTTAAATTTCCCAGCCTCATTATTTGACAATTTCAAAATTGCTTCACTAAAGATATTCCCTTTATCTAAAGGCGTTACAATTTTATAAAATTCATATCTTTTTTCTGAAAATTCGATTGTCAAGTTTGACTTATCAGGTGTCTTATAAATTTCTCCCGAAGTTATCTGTTCCCAATCTGTACCGTTATTACTTCCAAGCAAAGTATATTCGGTGTAAAAATTTTTGGAAGGAATCAGTGCAAGCCTGTTTCCAATTATATCCTTTAACGAACTGTCGGAATTAAATTTCACAATAAATTCCATTTTATCCTTTTTCGTCAATACTTCATCTATTTTTGCCCTTGCTACAATTTTTTCGCTGTGCTTTTCCTGATTTTTTCCAGTTTCGATAACATAAGGAACTTCTTTCCCAGCATTATCAATTATCCGTATATCTCCAAGATTATTTTTACTATTCTCATAAATATCCTCTGTTAGAAAAAATTGTTTGTATGCCGACTTTCCTGTTATTTTTATAGTTTTAAAATACTGACTGGAAAAAAGTTGAACAATTGTTATTAAAAATAAAAACAATATTATTTTATTTATTTTCTTCATTTTTCTCACCTTTCCCAAAATCCGTGTCACTCAAACTCTCTTTCACTTCCTGCTCCAATTTCTTCAAAGCTGTCTGATAAATATAAGAAGTTCCAATCAAAATAGCCCCCATACTAAAGTAAGCAATCAACTTATAAGAATTATCAAATCGTAAGAAGTCCCATAAAAAACTTTTTGCCACAAAAAATATTCCTATTCCAAGCCCAATTCTTCTAACATTCCTATTTGGCACTCTAAATCCTTTCCAGACTAAATATCCACATAATAGCAGTCCAACTATATCCAAAGCTAGTCCAGCTCCTAAAATTAATACACCTGAATCTTCATATATCCGTAAAATAATATTTGCTACACAAAGGAAATATATTGATTCTCCCAGTATCCACAACGGCTTTTTCTCATTTTTTTTGAAAAAGCATAAATGAATATCATTTTTAGCAACCATAAATAAATATATATTTATTAAAATTGGCAAAAAGAACGGAAATATATAACTTATTGCTACTCTTTCTATTAATATATATATATCCGAACTCCAATTAAAAAAATACAGGATAAGATTAATCATATTTATGAATAACAAATAAATTATTTCAATTATTATCAAGAATTTCAAACTAAAACTATCTTGTAATTTTTTCGCTTTACACGTTACTGTTCTTAAAACAAAAAGCGAAACTAATAAACTCAAAAATATATTTTCACCATAATTTATCATTTTAAATGAAGTAACAACATCAAAAACAACTTTATTTATAAAAAATATTGAATATGTAAAAATCAGATATTTAAATATTCCATTTAAAATCCTAACTTCCGTCTTGTAGCTTTTTTGTTTTATCAGGAAATAAAGCACAAATGAAAAAGATATTATCATCAAATCTTGAATATACACAAGCAAATATTTTTCTTCCCGCACAATCAAATTACTTACCAGCGAAACTAGATAAATCGCAATTGTCCCATATCGCATTTCTTTATTTTTATATTTTCTATAAAAGAAATATAAAAGTGCAGTTTCAGCACCCCACGCAACCACAACAAATTTTTCTGGCACAATTAACGGAATAATTAGGATAAAACTTCCTAATGCAACGATATAAAAGATTTTTGCAACTTTGTTGTCCTTGAGCCTGTCGCCAAAAAATCCATAAATTACTCCAACTGTTCCAACTAATATTGCTTTTAGCCAGCTTGGGGTTGTCTTGTCAAATAGGCTGTAAATCAATGAAAATTTTATAATTAGATTTAAACTTAGAAATATATAGTCAATTATGTTGCTTTGACGATTTTCTTTTTTGTGAGAATTTAGGAAAATGAAACTGTATGCTGTTGTAAAAATTACGATGTAGAAAAACGCCGTAATCTTATCATGAATGCTGTGATTTAAGTAATAAATCAGCCCCGTCATATTTACTACACCTGTAACAAATCCAAAAATCTTGCTGTATATCCAGTCCTTTTTCCAAGAAACACCAAGCACAATTCCCTGCAAAATCAAAGAATATGCTAAAACATAATAAATCTGAACATTGCTCCTATTCACCCAAATATACGCTCCGTAAGGCAAATATCCACCAATCAGCGATAATACTCCAATTATCTGGCTATCATATCGCAATGAAAGAATCACAACCAGCCCTGTCAGTATTACCGATATAAAAAGTCCCGCTGTCATTGGATAAAGTTTGAGATAAAGCGTAGAAAGAAGCGTAGTCAAATAAAGAATCCCAATTCCACCACCAATCAGCCCAACTGCAAAATGCTTCTTATTTTTTTGATAAAATTTTTCTCCAGCAAAAAGAAAAAACATCCCAAGCAAATACGATGCCGAACTTTTTACATAATTATTTGCCAAAATTTTTGCAAACTGTGTCCGAAATACCAAAAAAACTCCCAAAAAGATTGATATTATCCCTAAAAAGTTAAATCCTTTAAGTCCAATAAGTTTTTCAAATACAAATCTTTTTTTCTCTCTTTCAAAAAGAAATTCCCCTTCCTTCAAAGCCGTTTCTTCTTTTATTTTATTATGAAAAACTGAAGATTCTTCTTGAAGAAATGTTTTATTTTCAAAAGTTTTCCTATTACTTTTCTCTAAAAAATCACTAATTTTCCCATTAATTTTTTTGAGTTCATCTCTTAATGAATCAGCTTCCTCTGAAAATTCGCCATCAAGATTTCTTTCCAGCATTTTGACTTTTCTCTTCATTTCCTCTGCATAATTAGAAAGCCTTCTAGTCACTCCACTTTCCAATTCCACATTCATCTTCGCAGCCAAAATATTCTGAAACTTATCAATCTCACCATTTCTCCTAACCTTTTTCGCTTCCTTCAATTCCTCAATAAGTACTGCATTACTATTTTTAAGCCTCCCAATTTCCTCTTCTCTAACTTTCATCTTTTCATGAAATGACTTTAAATCCTTTGCCAGCCTTTCATTCTCTTCCAAAAGTTCCTTTTCCCTGCTTATTCCAGCCTCATTTTTTATATTTGCAATTATTGATTCTATCTCCGAATTTATTTTTCCAATTTCCCTATACTTATTCTCAAGATTCTCTAATTCTTTTAGTTTGTCAATCATTGTAAAAACACCTCAAAACTCGCAATTTTTTATAAATATATTCTGTCAGTTTTTTGCAACATATTATACAATTATAATATTCAAAAAAGTATCTGTACCATTTATGCACAAACACTTTTCCTTAAAATAAATCTATTTATAAATAAACAGCAAAATTTCCCTAAGCAGTTTACAAGCTAGTGCTGTAGATTGCCCAGACTGATCGTATACAGGCGATAATTCGTTCATATCAAGCCCAACAATATTTAACTGCGAAATTTTTTCTATTGCCTTATGAAGTTCCACAAAAGTAACTCCTCCAGCTTCAGGCGTTCCAGTTCCAGGAAATTCCGATGGATCAAGTACATCTAAGTCCAATGTAAAATACACAGGTTTTCCTTTTAATTTTTCTACAACTTCATCAAGCCCATCAAAATTAAATTTTGTTGTATGAAGATGTTCTTTTGCAAATTTCCATTCATCTCTTTCGCCGCTTCTTATTCCAAACTGAAAGATTCTGCCATCTCCAACAATGTCCCAACATCTTCTAATTACAGAAGCATGTGAATAATACTGTCCTAAATACTCATCTCTCAAGTCTGTATGTGCATCAAACTGAATAATATGTAAATCTGGATATTTCTCAGCAACCGCTCTTACAGCTCCCAATGTAACAGAATGCTCTCCACCAATCATAAACGTAATTTTCCCATCCTTCAAAATTTCTGCCGTTTCGTCTTGAATATCCTGCAATGCACTTTCTGAATTTCCAAACGAAAGTTCCAAATCTCCTCCATCAAAAACCTTAATATCCTCCAAATCCTTATCTTGATAAGGACTATACGTTTCTATTCCAAAACTCTCATTTCTCATAACTGCTGAAGCAAATCTAGTCCCTGGTCTAAACGAAGTTGTACTGTCAAACGGCGCTCCAAAAATAGCAATTTTACTCTCATTGTATTCATTGTCACAACCTATAAATGTATGTATATTTTTATTTCTCATATAAATTCTCCTTCTAGTTTTTATTCTAAATTATTTTATTAAATCTTTCACATAATTTGGCAATGCAAAAGCCCCTTTATGCAATTCTGTATTATAATATCTTGTTTCTATCCCAAACTTATTCCATTCATCAGCCTTCAAATCTTCTACAGGATTGTATTTTTTCGAAGCAAATCCAAATAGCCAATGTCCTGATGGATATGTCGGTATATGCAGCTGATACACTGTCGCAAATGGGAAAACCGCCCTTAATTGTTTGTTTGCTCTTGCTGTTGCTTTAGCATCTGCCTCATAATATGGGCTTTCGTGCTGATTCACAAGAATTCCATCCTCTTTTAGTGCATTAAAGCAGTTTCCATAAAATTCTCTTGTAAATAAATCTTCTCCAGGCCCAAAAGGATCTGTCGAATCCACAATTACAATATCATATTCATTTGCCTTGGAACGTACAAATTTTAATCCATCCTCATAATAAATATGAACTCTCTTGTCATCCAGCTTATTCGCTGTCTTAGGTAAATATTCACGACAAAGGTCGACAACCATCTTGTCAATTTCCACCATATCAATTCTCTCAATATGCTCATATTTTACAAGTTCACGAACAGTACCGCCATCTCCAGCACCAATTACCAATATTTTCTTAGCCTTAGGATTTACAGCCATAGGAACGTGAGTTATCATCTCATGATAAATAAATTCATCCTTTTCTGTCAGCATCATAAATCCATCCAATGTCAAAAATCGCCCAAACTCTGGCGACTCAAAAATATCAATTCTCTGAAAATTACTTTTTGCACTAACTAACTGCCTATCAATCTTTATAGAAAAACGAACATTTTTCGTATGTTCTTCTGTGTACCATAATTCCATCTGCTACACTCCTTTCAATTTGTATTACCTATTTTTTTAATATCTAACCTTTTATTTCCAATGTTTTGTACTTTAAAACTTTTTTCTAAATTCCTCAAATTTTCCATTGTTTATAATTTTATTCTATTTTCTTGTACTCATTAAACGTTTCTCAAATAATTTTCCTTAACCTTAACCCTGTTCAGCCATCCAGCTAGAAAATCATTCTGAGTTACATTATTTTTAGCAAGAGACTTGTAATATTCACGCTGTAAATTATGATAAGCCATCAAAAATTTAGCTGGATTAACATCATTTAAATATTTTAATGTCATAGGCCCAACCGCTCCATCTACACTAATTACATTTTTCCCATAAACTTTATTCACAGCTTCCTGAGCCTTTTTGATTCCATATCTCCCAGCATTTACTGAAAAATCAAATATGCTTAGTGCCACTTTATCATTTTTTACTTGATCCAATTTTCTAGCCTTATAATATTTTTCCTCATAAATTTTTTGTGCCATTGCTTTTGTTAAATCTTTCATGCTACCTTTGTATCCACATTCTCTAGCTCGTTCCTTAGTAATGCCGTATTTTGTTTCCCCACCTTTATCATTCTTATCATTAGAATAGCTTCCTTCAACTAGCAAAATATAATTAAAAAATTTCAAAAATCTGCTGTCAGCCATTTTTGCTTTCCTTCTTTCATTTATTTTAATTGGATTTCGCAGATACTATCTGCGTTTTTACGTCAAAAATTTTCACTCTAAAACAACATTTATCTTTTCAACATGCATATCCTCAGTTCCTGTTAATAGACATCCTTTTTCCTTTGCATATTCAATATAATTTATGATTTCCTCAGTAATTCGCTCTCCTGGTGCTAATATTGGTATCCCTGGCGGATAGGCCATAACAAATTCTCCACTTATTTTACCTGCACTTTCTTTTATGGGAATCATTTCCTTTTCTGAATAAAAGGCTTTTTGTGGCGGAAGCACAACATCAGGATTTATATATTCGTGATCAAACATTCCTGTAGAGTCTTTTGAGTAAAGCCGTTTAATTTCTGCAAGCGAAGATATTAGCCGTTCTATTTCCAAGCCTCTGTCTCCCGCCGAAATTATCGCCAAAATATTTCCCAAATCTCCAAATTCAATCTGAATTTCATAATCATCCCGCAAAATATCATAAACTTCAATTCCAGCAAGTCCAATATCTTTTGTATACACAGATAATTTTGTCGTATCAAAGTCATAAACCGAATCTCCATCAATCAGTTCTTTCCCATAGGCATAATATCCACCTAGTTTATTAATTTCATTTCTGGCATATTCTGCAAATTTAACTGTCTTTTCAAAAAGTTCCCTTCCATTTATCGCCAAATTTTTTCTTGCTACATCAAGCGAAGTCATAAGCAAATACGATGCACTTGTTGTTTGGGTCAAGTTTATAACTTGCCGAACATAATCAGCGTTTATTCTCTCACCACTTAACAAAATCGAACTTTGTGTTAAAGAACCACCTGTCTTATGCATACTAATTGCCGCCATATCTGCTCCAGCTTCCATAGCTGAAATTGGTAAATTTTCATCAAAGTAAAAATGTGCTCCATGTGCCTCATCAACTAGCACAAACATATCATTTTCATGTGCCAGTTTTACAATAGATTTCAAATCTGAACAAATTCCGTAATAAGTAGGATTATTCACTAATATTGCTTTTGCATCAGGATTTTCCTGAATTGCCTTTTTCACATCATTAATCGACATTCCAAGTGATATTCCCAATTTTTTGTTAAGTCCAGGGTTAATATAAACTGGAATTGCTCCACAAATTACCATTGCATTAATGGCACTTCTATGCACATTTCTTGGAATAATAATTTTATCTCCAGCTTTACAAGTTGCCATAATCATAGCCTGTACAGCCCCTGTCGTTCCGCTTACCATAAAATAAGCCTCTTTTGCCCCAAAAGCCTCCGCCGCTATATCCTGAGCCTCTTTAATAACCGAAGTTGGATGGCATAAATTATCAAGCGGCTTCATCGAATTAACATCCATCTGCATCGCTTCCAGCCCAATAAAATCACGAAATTCTTTATTTCCACGCCCTCCTTTATGCCCCGGCACATCAAATCTCACAACCCTGTTAGAAAGATGATTTTTTAAAGCATCAAAAAGAACTGTCTTATTCTGTCTATCTGTATCAATATTTTTCCCCATTTCTTCAACTCCTTTCATATTTTTACTTTTAATTATTACAATTCTAAATTCCAAAATTTTTCACTAAATATTTAGACAAGTTACATTTACATTTTGATTAGTAACTATTTTTTTATAATTTATATGTTTTTTTCTTAAAAGCAAAGGGGAACAATCGCCATCCCCTTTTATTTCGCAATATTAGTTATTTCAATTTCTTCAAATTATAATATCTGAAAATTTTGGCGAAAGCACTACGCACTAATCCCAGCTCATCTAAGCATTTTCGATTCAATTATAATATGTAATTTGATGAAAATAGATACCAAGCAAAATTTCGTTAGAAGAAAAATAGCTGTTTGAGCTTTTGTAATTTATTTTGAAGTTAAATATATTTATTCGTATTAAAACAATTTATACTCAAAAGCGAGTTCTATTTTTCTTTTATAAGAAAGTTTTGCGTTAAGCGGGGTTGTAAGGGCATGGCGTTTGATGCCCTTACGTTAAAATAAATAATGTAAAAAAAGAAAAAAAATAACTATTAACTAGATAAATCTAAAATAAAATTTATATTTGAAAACTTAATTTAAGTATAAAATATGTTTAATAAATATTCATTCCACTATAAATTTCAATCATTTCTTTCCTAAGTCTATCCGTAATTTCCAGCCTTTTTTTGGGTGCGATTTCATAAACATCTTGATTGAATAGATAATTTTGTAATCTGATTTCCTTTATTAGCATTTTTGTATGGAAAATGTTAGACTGATATACGTTTACATCAATTGCATCGTATATTTTTAATTTTTCAGGCTCAATATAATCTTGAATAGAAGTTATATTATGATCTGTAAAAAATTTCTTTCCTGAAATATCCCTTGTAAATCCACGTATTCTGTAGTCAATTGTAATTATATCAGAATCAAAGCTGTCTATCAGATAGTTTAACGTATTTAACGGAGAAATTTCCCCACAAGTTGCAATATCAATATCCACTCTAAAAGTGGAAATTGAATTATCTGGATGGTATTCTGGGAAAGTATGCACTGTTATATGGCTTTTATCCAAATGGGCGTGGACTGTATCCGTATCCTGACTTGCCCCACCTTTTTTTATACTGTTTTCATCCATTCCAATTTCCTCAAAAAATGGCTTTCCTCTATTACAAGACTTGTCGATATTTTCTGGACTTATTCTTTCTTCTGCAATTAAAACATTTACAGAGGCCCCTTGTGGCTCGTAATCCTGCTTTGATATGTTCAAGACTTGTGCTCCAATCATTTCTGCCACACGAATAAGTATTTTTGTAAGCCTTTCTGAATTATACTGCTCATCAATGTATGCAATATAGTCCTTTTGCTCCCTCTCTGTTTCCGCATAGCAAATATCATAAATATTAAAACTTAATGTTTTTGTTAAATTGTTAAATCCATATAACTTAATTTTATTATTTTCCAACTCATTCATCACTTCCTCTCCCATTTCTTCACATTACACTAAAAATTCCTTTAAAAATCAAATAAATCTTTAATTTGAACATTATAGTAAAACTGCTTTAAAACTAAACTCAAAAGGCTATGACTATTTACTCAAACCCTAAATTTATATAATTTTTAGTAGTTTAATTTTAAATAGGTTTGAGTATATTTTCAAAACATTACTGACTCAGTCTTAAAAATTTATTTATTTTTTACATATTTTTATTTATTTTTTATTTTATTTTTTCGCCAAATTATATCATTTATACACAATTTTTACAATTAAAATTACAAAATGAATTTTCAAAAAAAATCACAGCTAAATTACTAACTGTGATTATAATAAAATATTTCAAATCATCCTATACTTTACTATCCTATTTTCACACCCCATCACATAAATTTCATTCTCAATTACACAAATTTTTACAATTCTTTCTTTCAATACTTTTTCCTGTTTTAAAATATTGAACTTACCATCTGTAATTACCAATTCTCCATTTTCCAAGCCAATAAAGTACTTTCCTTCAAATTCTTCAATATATGTTATTTTTCTGTCAGAAATTTTTATCGAATTATAAAGTTCCTGATCCAAAATATTCCATATTTCAATTTCTCCATCTTCTGTTCCTGCAAAGTATTGGAGTCCAACTATTTTTGAATAAGTATGATTTGTTTCAGTTTTTACTTCAAATATTTTTTTTAATTTATTTTCAAAAATACTTATAATGTTTATATGTTTGTAATCTTCCCTAAATTTGATTATAACATTTTCTCCACTTGTAAATATTTTATAATTTCCATTTTTTCTATTTTTGGTGAGCTTAGCAGAAATTAATTCTTTTGTATCGACATCATATGAAAAAAGATCGTTATTTTTGATGTATACAATTCTACCACTTGTTATAAAGTTCATTACTCCAATTGAATCTTCTATATCAAATACAAGCTCAACGATTTTCTTTTTATTTCCGTCACATTTGTATACTTTTCCATTAGGAGTAGAAACAAAAAACATACTTGAAACAAATAATTGATTTTTTTCTTTTATATATTTTATGATTTCACAGTTTTTTACCTTTCCGCCACTTTCCTTCTCAAACTTTTCTTTATTAAAATATATAAGCTTTTCTCCTGTCGTTATGATTCTTTTATTTATTGGCTCAACTCCAAAGTCATTTATCGGTGTTTTATATTTTATATCTTCTTCTAAAATTAATTCCATTTTTCCCCTTAAATTAGTATACTATATCTTCTGTCGGAAGATACCCGCTATCTTTCAAAGTTTTTAACATTTTTTCACTTGTTTTTGAAAAAATTTCGTTGTTATAATAAGTTTTCCAATCTCCATCAACTTTATCTGTATCCAAAATATACTTAAATAGCATAAAAGTGTCCTTTTTTCTTGCATCATAAGCATATAATCTAAAAGTATAGTATCTTGGTTTATCTTTTGTATCTTTTTTTGGAAGATTTGTAGGTATGAGTTTAGCAATATCATTCTCAAAATCAACTAATATTCTAAAAATGTTTTCATAAGTAAGCTCTTTTCTTTCACGTATATTATAAACCAGCCCAACTTCAAGATTCCCTATTCCAACGTAATATGTCATAAAATCACGCTCAACATCACAATAAACATTTCCTTTTAATCTAGAACGGCTTATTAATTCAATTTCCTTAGATACATATATATTAGGATTTTTTATCCATTTACAGGTATTTATATTTGAAAATGAAATTCCTGATACCAATAAAACAAGTATTATTATTAATTTTTTCACTTTTTCCTCCTAAAATTTACAATTATCATATTAAATATTTTATAAATTATTCATTATAATTAGTTTTGAAAAAATATATTTTAAACTTATAACCAAGTGTGTTATTAGTTTCAAAAAGGTTTATATATTTTTTATTTTATCTTTTATTTCCGTTATTTAATTTTTTCAATAAAAGTTTACCATATTTTTTTATTAATTTCAAGATTTACTCTATTTTCAAATTTTTGCAAAAAAAGAAAATCAAATTAATGATTTTCCAAATTTAAAATTTTATATATGAATTATATTCAAAATGCTCATCAGAATTGGAACAACCAATATAAATAAAATCGTACTTGTTGTAACTACATTTGTGGAATATCCAATATCTCCGTTAGTTTCATTAACTAAAATTGGCAATGCTGCAAACACTGGTGCTGCCGACTGTATCACAAACGTTTTTATTTCCAAATCATTTAACTGTACAAAATGTCCAGCAATTTTCAACAACACAATCATGACAATTGACGAAAATACAAATCTTCCAAGTAAAGCCAAATTTGTATCCAAATCAAACCGAATACTGTGAAGTCCCGCATCTGCCAACACTATTCCAATATAAAGCAATGCAAGAGGTGTTACAACGCTTCCAAGATATTTTGTAGTTTCCACAATTGGAGTTATTACTTTTATGCCTGACAAAAGTACAATAAAGGCTATTACAAAAGCAATAAGTGGAGGCGATAACAACTTTTTCAGATTAAATCCACTTTTTTCATCTTTATTGCCTTCCAATGAATCACCTGCCAGAAGCATATACCCTAAAGTCCAAATTGATACAGTATTTGTAATATAATACATTAAATAATATTTGGAAGCTGCTTCTCCAAAAAGTGCCATATTCAACGGAAGTCCAATAAATATCGTATTTGCATTTACTACCGCATTATAAAAGACTCCACGTCGTCCTTCTCTCATCTTCACCAGCTTTATTACAAAAAAAGCTGCAACATATCCAATAATAACCGAAGCAAATGTAAAAATCAAACGATTTGACACTTCCTTCAAAGCATCCATATTCAAATATTTCAAGACTGAATAGAATATTGAACAAGGCAAAGCCACATTTGTAATAAGTTTTGACACATTTTCACTAAATGTGTGATGAAACCAGTGCCTTTTTTTCAAAATATATCCAATCGCAATCATAACAATAATAGGGAAAATACTTCCCAGTGATTTCAAAAAAATCATTTTTAAACTTTCCTTTCTTTACTATACCCATTTCTTTCAAAATCAAATCTAATAATTCCATAACATTTAAAGTTGATTTTACAACAATTCACTACAAAAATATTATTTTAAACAAACAAAGCAAGGACTCGTTAAAGTCCCTGCACTTTTTATCAATATTATAACTTAAACAGTAAATCAGTATAAGTTGGGAAATTCCAGTATTCCTTATCAATAATTTTTTCCAAATTATCACAAGGTACTCTTAATGCTTCCAGTCCTGTTACTAATTTTTCTTTTGCTAAATCTGTCTGTTTTCCTAAATCTTTTTCATTTCTTACTCTGTTAATTTCTTTTTCAAGTGATTTTACTTCTTTTCTTAAAGTTGTAATATTTTTAAGCACATCTTTTAATATTTCTTCCTGCTCTTTTACAAACGCTTTTCCATATTTTGAATTTTTTTCAATATGATCAGCTAATAAATTGGCATATTTTAATCCAGATGGCAAAATGTTTTTATTTGCAATATCAATCAATGTTCTTGATTCTATGCTTAATTGCGTTACATATCTATCTGCATAGGCATTGTATCTTGCGATAGATTCCTGTTCAGAAAGCATTCCAATTTCCTGAGTTAATTCAAGGACATCTTTATCTATCATTTTTCTAAGTGCTGTATTTGAAGCTACTTCGTTTGTAAGTCCACGTTTTTTAGCTTCTTTTGCCCATTCTTCACTATATCCATTTCCATTGAAAATTATTCTATGATGTTTTTTATAGGCATTTGCAATAATTTCATTTGCCACTTTTTGCAGAGATTTCTCAGTTGCTTTTTCAAGTTTATCTGCATATTCAGACAGAACTTTTCCTACCATAGCATTTATTACAGCCGCAGAAGTTGCAGGTGTAGAGCTTGACCCTGGCATTCTAAATTCAAATTTATTTCCAGTAAATGCAAATGGCGAAGTTCTATTTCTATCTCCAGCATCCATGCTAAATGCAGGCAACACATCAACTGACAAGTTTACTTTTGATGATTCTGACACAGGTGCATCTTTTTTATATGCAATATTATTCAAAACCGTTGTCAATTCATCTCCTAAGAATACTGAAATAATTGCAGGTGGCGCTTCGTGTCCACCAAGTCTATGATCATTTGTCGCAGTTGCAGTCGCATATCTTAACATTGGATAATATCTGTCAACAGCTTCAATTACTGCAGCCACAAAGATTAAAAATTGCGTATTTGATTTCATATCTTTTCCAGGACTGAAAAGATTTTTACCGTCATCAGTTCCTAGTGACCAGTTATTATGTTTCCCTGAACCGTTTACTCCTGCAAATGGCTTTTCGTGAAGCAATGCTACCAAATTGTGTCTTAATGCTGTTTTTTCAATAGTTTCCATTATTATCTGATTCTGATCTGATGCCAAGTTTGCTACTGAAAATAGTGGTGCTACTTCAAACTGGTTTGGAGCAACTTCATTATGTCTTGTTTTTGACGGAATCCCTAATTTCCAAAGTTCAACATCAACATCACTCATAAAGTTTATTACTTTTTCCTTGATTTTTCCGTAATAGTGGTCACTTAGTTCCTGCCCTTTAGGTGCAGATGCTCCAAATAATGTTCTTCCTGTAAGCAATAAGTCATCTCTTGCTTCAAACATATCTTTTTTTACAAGAAAATACTCCTGCTCCACTCCTAAAGTGTTAAATACGTGATTAGCCGTAGTATTTCCCAAAGCTCGTAAAACTCTTAATGCTTGTTCACTTATATATTTCATTGTTCTTAATAAAGGTACCTTTTTGTCCAACGCTTCACCAGTAAATGAAATAAAGGCTGTAGGAATATACAACGTAACTCCATTTTTATTTTCTCTTATAAATGGGTACGAACTTGTATCCCAAATTGTGTAACCTCTTGCCTCAAATGTGCTACGAAGCCCTCCGTTTGGAAATGAAGATGCATCAGATTCACCTTTTATCAAATTATTTCCAGAAAATTTGTAAATAACTTCCTCATTTTCAACAGGTTCCAAAAATGAATCATGCTTCTCTGCTGTCAAGTCATTTAATGGCTGAAACCAGTGACAGAAGTGAGTAGCTCCTCTTTTAGTTGCCCAGTCCTTAATTGCATTTGCAATAACTTCAGCAGTTTCCTTCGACAATTCAGTTTCACCTAGTTGCGACGCCTTAAACTCTTTAAAAACGGCTTTGGAAACTCTTTTTTTCAAATTACTGTCTCTAAAAACGTTTTCTCCAAAGCTTTTCATAGCGTTTTCCATAAAATTTAACCTCTTTTCTGTATCAATTTCTTATGGAACAGTGCTTTTCCACTCTCCATTTTTCTAACTATGTTTTATTATACAATGTGAGAAAATATAAGTCAAACAAAAATTTTTTCATTTCTTATTTCTTTATACATAAAAAATATATAGTAATTCCATTAAAAAAAGGTTGAATTATATCTACAATTAATTCTTTGATTCTTAAATATTACTTCTATTTATACGTATATTGAGATACTCACAAAAAAGTATGTTATTCATATCAAACGAAATAAATGCTAAAATATCAATTAACAGGCAATAAGGAGAAAAAATAAAGATGAAAGATTTAACAAAAGGAAACGAATTAAAAACTATAATTTATTTTTCTTTACCAATTTTAATAGGAAATTTATTTCAGCAGATTTACAATATTTCAGACACAATCATTGTGGGAAATTTTTTAGGAAAGGAAAGCCTTGCAGCTGTAGGCTCAAGTTATCAGATTAATGTACTTATAATAGCTATTTCGATAGGAATTTCATTAGGGACAAGCATTCTAATTTCTCAATATTTTGGTGCAAAAGATATGGAAAATTTGAAAATCACGGCAAACACAGGGTTTATTTTTTCCATAGTTTCATCTCTTATTGTTACAACATTAGGTTTTTTACTGTCAAACAATATTTTAATTTTAATTAATGTCCCGCAAAAATTATTAATGGAGGCAAATATCTACTTAAAAATTATTTTTATTGGAGTTGTTCCAACTTTTGGCTACAATTCTCTTACAAACACGCTAAAAGGCATAGGCGATTCAAAAACGCCGACTTACATCTTAATTACCGCAGTGATTTTAAATATTATCCTAGATATATTTTTTGTAGCAGTACTAAACTCTGGAGTTGCAGGGGCTGCAATTGCAACTGTTATTTCACAGTTTATTTCCTTTTTTCTTTGCTTACTTTACATAAAATTTAAATATCCGAATTTAATTTTTCAAAAACATTATTTCAACTTAAATTTTAATATTTTAAAAGAAATACTGATTATTGGAATGCCAGCAATGTTACAGCAAGTTTTAATCAGCCTAGGATTTATTGTTATTCAAATTCTTGTAAATGGATTTGGAACAGACTGTATTGCAGCTTTTATTTCTGCTTCCAGAATTGACTCCTTTGCAGAATTGCCATCCATAAATTTAGGACAGGCGTTGATGACTTTTACAGCCCAAAATTATGGAGCCAAAAAAATGGATAGAATAATTAAAGGTGGAAAAGATAGCCTAATTTTAGGAATCACATTTTCCATCATAATCTCAATTATTATTTTTATTTTTCCAGCATTCTTTATTTCAATATTTAACCGAAATCCCGAAGTGATTTTTATAGGAAATCAATATTTACGTATAATTTCAGCATTTTACGTAATTTTCTGCACAATGCAAATACTAAATGGATTACTACTAGGCTATGGAAAATCCTTAGTTCCATTAATAGCCTCCATTACTTCATTTTGTATGTTTCAAGTGCCTCTAGCCACTTTACTTTCAAAAACATCGTTAGGCTACAACGGAATTTGGATTGCCGCACCGATAGGATGGACAGGAGGACTGCTAATTCGAGTATGGTATTTTATAAAAATTTCTAAAAAAATATAGAAAAAACAAAAGAATTATAGTAAAATCAAGATTATTTGGTGTTTTTTAAAATTTCAAATAATTTCATTGAAAGGAAAACTTATATGGAAGAAAAAATTTACACTTGTCCACTGGAACTAACTCAAAAAATATTATCAAAAAAATGGACAGTCATTATATTATGGCTTTTAAGACACGGAAAAGTCAGAACAAAAGATTTCAAAAATCAAATAAAAGGCAGCAACGAAAAAATGATTATCGAGCACCTGAACTATTTAATTGAAGAAAAACTTATTGAAAAAAAGGAATACGATGTTTATCCCAAAAAGACAGAATATGTTCTTACAGAAAAAGGAAAAGATTTGTTACCTATTTTGGAACTTATGCAAAGTTATGGAAAAAAATATTATGCCAAACGGAATTTGATTGTATACAAAAAAGATGATAAATAATTAGTTGTTTAGGCCATTTAATATCATCTTTTTCTATAAATTTTATTTATGAAATATACTCCAAATCTTTGAATATTTTTATGCGCTTTTTTTATTTAATAATTCCTTTATAATCTTATTTTTATAAATAAAATTATATTCATATTGTATATTTACTTTATTTTCCCATCTTTATATATTTTTCTCTTTTTATTTTTATAAGTTTCTTTTCTATCTGAAATTTCTATAATTAATATTAGTAAAACATCATCCTTTATTTCAGCCACGATTCTATAAGAGCCTACCCTGTATCTCCATAATCCTTTTAAATTTCCAGTTAATGCCTTTCCTCTTTGCTTTGGATTTTGTGTACCTATTAAATTTTCTAAAATCCATTTTTTTATAAGTTTAGCAATAGCTTTATTTGTTTTACTTAATTTTTTTAAATCCTTTTCTGCCGATTCAGTAAACTTAACTTCATAAATTTGATTTTCCATTATAGTTCTAACCTTTTAAAAACCTCTTCAGCAGAATCAGTTTTTTCAGATTTTGCATTTTCCCATCTTTTTAATATTCTTTTTTCATCTTCTTCAGTTATTTCATCATATATTTTATCTAAAATCAAATTACGGACAAAAGAAGACATATTAAGATGATTTATATTTGCATACTCTTTCAGGAATTCTAAATCCTCTTTTTCTATTCTCAATGACAATGTTGGCATTTCTATTCCTCCAATTGTAATATTTGTATTACAATTATATCAATTTTTATTCTATTTGTCAATATATAAAAAATATGTTAAAATACTAACAAAACAAAACTATCAAAGGAGTTTATTACCTATGAAAAAACTACTAATTTTTCTACTACTATCATTATCAATCCAGCTATTCTCAGCCAATTATAAAGTTGTCCTAAAGAAAGGGATTACTTTATCACAGCAGGAAATTACAAAAAATAACAGTGAAATTGAGATTGCAGCTAAAAGGGATTATGATTCAATTAAACGAGCAGTATCAGTTGGGATGAAATCTATGATTTCCAGAATGATGGATGAACAAATTCAATTACCCGCAATAAGTCAAAAAAATTCTCTTAAATTTCAGAAAAAAATGAACGAATTATATAATGACATGTTCGATTATATAATGAATAAAAACAAAATTGACGTTGAAAAAATAAGATATGTTACAAATGATATTGTCGAAGTAACATTAAATATAAAAACGCCAGATATCACAACAAGTTTACAAAAATATTCAGAATTAATGAACAGCAACTTTCTAAACGAAAAAGAAATGAAAAATCTAGATAATTTCTCAGAAGACGAAATCTTTGATAAAATAATAACAAAAATGTTTAGCTCAATGAAACAAGCCTTCCAAAGAATCGATAAGTATGCTTCTATGAAAACAACAATTTATTTAGAAAAAGATAATGGAAAATGGGGAATTGCTGAACTTGATGAAAAACTTAAAAACTTTAGAGAAATATATAAATCCATAAATTAATAAACAATTATAAAAGGGCTATCTATTTTCAGGTAGCCCTATGTTTTATTAATTGCAATATTTTCAAGGAATATATCACAATATGCAATAACTCCTTTTATTATTATTTTAATTGCCTGTATATAAAAACTATTTAGCTTTAATATAACCTTTATCCCTATATTCAAAATATTCTTTTATTCATTGTGATATACACCTCTCATTTTTAATTTGATTTCTTATTATATTTCAATGGCATAGGTCTATATAATATTTGATACAACATTTTATTTGGAGAACAGTCTAAGATTATGCTTTTATCATTTTCAACAAAGTTATCGATCACATAGATGCTATTATTGCTATCTGAAATTTTTATTATTTCTTTACTTTTATAGTTTTTTGATTTTGAAAAACTATATTTCTTATGAACTTTATCAGAGTAAATTGTTCTTTTTTCAGCATTATTAAAATCGTCATAATTAAATTCCATTTTTTCTAATAACTCTTTTAATATTTCATTTATATTTTTTATTTCACAAATAACAAAAGTATTTTTTTTATCTTTACCTGATGAAAAAGCATCAGTAGTATAATTACATGCAATTACATGCATACTTAAAAAAAGTGGTAGTTTCATCAAGATTTATCACCAAATCATATGAATTTAAAAAATTTTTTCTAATAGATATAAATTTTATGTCGTCATAATAAATTTCTTTTTTCATAAATAATCCATTAATAGTTATTTTTATTTTTTCAAAATTTATTACTGTGTATTTTTTCAAAAAAATTGTAATAATAAATCTATAAAAAATATATACAATTTTCCCAACAAATATACCAAGGATATCAATTAGGTTAAAATCAAACCAAGAATATTTTATTTTCATCTTTTCCCTTTCATTTATTTCTAATTTTTTTATTATATTCCACAAATTTATATCATAATTTTATGATACAGTCAATCTACTTGAAAATTTAAGAAAAATATTTAAAAATAATGAATTGATTATAAATATAGCCTAGTTTCTTACTCTCATTTTAAACTAAAATTTCTAAAAAAGGATAAGTGACAAATTAAAAGGATTAGTCCCTGATTTATTTAGAAACTAATCCTTATTAATAAGTTAAATTAAGTTTTTCCGATTTTTAAGCTAGTATATACATCTTATATTTTACAATTATTTAGGCGACACTAAAATCTTAACTTGGCTTTTTTCTTTTACAAGTGCTTCAAATCCTTCATTTACGATATCTTCTAATTTAATTCTTTTTGTTACTAATAAATCTTTCGAGAAGTATCCTTGTTTCATTAATTCCAATGTTTTAGGGAATACATCACGGTATGCGATAACTCCTTTTATTGTTCTTTCTTGAATTACTACTTCATTTGGCTGTATTGGAGCTTCTGTTTCCCAAATACTTACAACCATCAATTCTCCATCTTTTTCAGCAACTTCCAAAGATTGTTGCAATACAGCAGGAACTCCTGTAACTTCATAAGAAACATTTACTCCGCCATTTGTTTTTTCCTTTATATATTCAACTGTATTTACTTTTGTAGGGTCTACAATTATTGCCCCTAATTTTTTAGCAATTTCTTGTCTTTCAGGTGAAACTTCCACAGCATAAATTTCTGTTGCTCCAGATGCTCTCAATGCGTCAATTATAAGAAGTCCAATTGGTCCGCAACCAAATACTGCCGCTGTATCTCCTGTATTAAATCTGCTTTGTCTAACTGCATAAACTGCTACTGCTGCAGGTTCTGTCAATGCTCCCTGTTCATAATCAATTTCATCTGGTAATTTGTGAGCCTGATCCTCATTTACAACTACAAATTCAGAAAATCCCCCTCCTCCACCAGCAAGTCCGATAAAGTTCAAGTTAGGATCCAAATTATATTTTCCAATTAATCCATTTTTTGCTAAAATTGGCTCAACCGTAACTCTATCTCCTACTTTAAATTTTGTAATTCCACTTCCTATTTCCACAACTTCTCCACAAAATTCGTGTCCCATTGTAATTGGGGCTTTTTCATTTGTATATGGATGTGGAGCATTTGCTGGAATAAATATTGGTCCTCCTAAATATTCATGTAAGTCACTACCACATATTCCCGAATATTTTACCGCTATTTTAATTTGATTTTCTCTTGTAATTTCTGGTACTTCAACTTCTTCCACTCTTACATCTTTTCTATTGTGCCATCTTGCAGCTTTCATTGTTGCCATTTTAATTTCCTCCTATTTTTCTTATTTCATTTCTTACCTTAATAGTATACCCTACTTTTTCTTAAAATCAATATCTCTTATAATTTTTAAAAAATAAAAATTACAAATCTCTATTTAATAAATGCTCTTTAATAATAATTCTCTTTTAAAAATAGGAATGAATTTTTGTAATGGGATTGTTAAATATCTAACAGCTTTTTCCCTCTTTTTTATTTTCGTAGGATTGCTCATTGCCGCAAATCCTACAACCTATGGCTAGTCTACGACATTTTTCTGCACTGACAAAAAACTCGCTATACTCAAACAGTTTTGCCAGCACAGAAAAATGCTCCGACCGATTATTTTATACTAGACTCTGTTTAAAAAACGAAAATTACATCTTAAAATTACTTAAAAATGCTAGATTTATATTCTTTACTAAAAAAGTTTGTAATAAATTCGTTATTTAAATAAGATTTAATATTACTTCAAAATATAAATAATAAAAAAAGGATTATCAATCACTTATGATAACCCAAAATAATTATTTTAAATTTTTATTCTTCAAAAAATTCGCCCATTTTTCTATATTTATCATATCTTCTTTTTAGCAATTCCCTTAATGAAAATTTGTCTATCCGCTTAAATTCCTTCACAACCATTTCTTTTAAATTTTGCGCTGTTTCTTCAAAGTTTCTGTGGGCTCCGCCTAAAGGCTCTTTTATGATTTCATCTATTACTCCAAGACTTTTTAGGCTGATAGCATCCATTCTTAGACTTTTTGCAGCTTCTGCAGCTTTTGTTGAATCATTAAAAAGAATTGAGGCACATCCCTCTGGGGAAATAACAGAATACACACTATTTTCAAACATTAAAATTGAGTCTGCTACACCAATTCCTAATGCTCCTCCACTTCCACCTTCTCCAATAACAACAGATACAATTGGTACACGGAATCCAAACATTTCCGCTAAATTTTTGGCAATAGCCTCTCCTTGCCCTTTTTCTTCGGCTTCTATTCCAGGATATGCTCCAGCTGTATCAATTAATGTCAGAATTGGTAATTTAAAACGTTCTGCCATTCTCATTAATCTAAGAGCCTTTCTATACCCTTCAGGACTCGCCATACCAAAATTTCTAAAAATATTTGATTCAATGTCTCTTCCTTTTTGCTGCCCTATTATCATTATTTTATAACCATCAATTGTTGCAAGCCCTCCTACAATCGCATTATCATCCTTTGAAAGCCTATCACCGTGAAGTTCTACAAAATCCTGCGTCAATTCTTTTATATAATCCAAAGTATATGGTCTTTGAGGATTTCTTGAAATTTGAATTCTATTCCAGGCATCCATTTCATTTTCCTCAAAATCTCTATATTTATCTTCGAGGTTTTTTTCAAGTTCTGTTATTTGAGCAGAAAAATCAATGTTTCTTTCAGCTGAAAATCTTTTTAACTCAGCTATATTATCTTCCAATTCTTTAATTTCATCTTTTATACTCATATTCTATCCTTTCGTTTGAAAAATTTTAAAACTTACACTAATTTTTCCAATACTCTATAAATCGTTGTTTTTAAGTCTTTTCTTTCTGAAATTATATCAATCATTCCGTGTTCTAGCAAAAATTCTGCCCTTTGAAACCCTTTTGGCAATTTCTGATTTACAGTCTGCTCAATTACCCTAGGCCCTGCAAAAGCAATAAAAGCATTCGGCTCTGTTATAATAACATCTCCTAGCATTGCAAAAGAAGCTGTCACTCCACCAGTAGTCGGATCAACAGGTACAGAAATAAACGGAATTCCTGCTTCATTCAATCTTTTTACTGCTCCTGAAGTTTTTGCCATTTGCATAAGTGACAAGATTCCTTCCTGCATTCTTGCACCACCAGAGCTTGAAACTACTACAACTGGTATTTTTCTTTTAAGCCCTCTTTCTAATGCCCTTGTAATCTTTTCTCCAACAACAGATCCCATACTTCCACCCATAAAGCTAAATTCCATTGCGGCAATACTCACTTCTAGTCCATTAATTTTTCCAACTCCGCTAATAACACCATCTAACATTCGGCTTTTCTCACGTGCTAATTCTAATTTTTCCTCATATCCAGGAAAATTTAATACATCTTTTGAATTAAGTGTCATATCTTCTTCAATAAAGGTTCCTTCATCAATTAACAGCTCAATTCTTTCAAAAGCTGTAAGCCTAAAATAATTTCCGCATTTTGGACATACATTTAAATTATTTTTCAAATCCTCATTATAAATAATCTCATTACATTGATTACATTTTTTCCACTTATTGTCATCTACAATATCAACTGTCAATTTTGATTTGGATGTAAGTGTTACATATTTATTTTTTGATTTTCTGCTTGAAAATAATCCCATTTTCTTCACCTCTCAAGAATTTTATATTTTTAAGTTAAAATAACAGGTGTTATAATACTCTATATGATACTATATTTATATTAGATTTTTCTTTGATAAAAATACTTTTTAAAAAAATGCTTTGTCTATAATCGAAAAATTATAGTTGTCAAAAGAAAGTGAATAACAACAAAGAAAAAATCTGTTACTTCCATCTTTTATTCCATACTTCTTATCGCCCACTATAAAAAGACCTTCGTGAGCAAGTTGAGCTCTTATCTGATGTTTTCTTCCAGTAATCAGTTCAATATCTAAAAGTAAAATATTTTTATTATTTTTTTCCAATAATTTTAATATTTTTTTTGAATTTTTTAATTTATCAAGATTTATATGCTTAAAATAAGTGATACTTTTTTTCGACTCTCCTGAAATAGGTTTTTCAGAGACAATAACTTTATTTTCCATTGTTGTCAAACAATTTTCAATTTTAAAATCTTTCAAATTAAGATTTTTTTCTTTAAACTTAAGATGTTCAGTTATCTTTCTATTATGAACAATCGCAAAATATTTTTTATGGACTTCATTATCTCTAATTTTTTGAGAAATATATCTAAGAAACTTTAAGGTTTTACAGCCAATAACAAGACCCGATGTTTCAAAATCGAGCCTATTCGCAAAATTAATATTTTCGCTTTTATAAATTGCCTTAAAAACTTCAGCAAGTCCATATTTATGTCCAGTTCCTTTATGCATCGGAGTATTTTCCTTTTTATTCACAATAAAAAAATCGTCATTTTCAAAAATAACCATTTTTTTATATTTTTCCAGATCACTTTCTAAAATTTTTAAATTTTTCACCTTGGCTATATTCACACTTTTTTCTGTTTTTTCAATATTTCCTGAAGACAAATTTCTAATTATAATTTTATCATTTAGCAAAAGGCGATAATTCTCTTTTGATTTTTTTCCATTAATTTTAATATCTCCAGACCTTATCGCTCCAAAAATTCTGCTAAGCGGCTCTTCCTTAAAATTTTTTCTTAAATATCTGTCAAGCCGCATTCCTTCCATCTCAGAATTTACAATAACTTCCTTTTTCTCCAAGATTTTCCTCATTTCTTAATTATTATGAATTTTTATGCTTTCAATTATTCCTATCATTATAAATGAAGCTAGAAACGAGCTTCCACCGTAACTCATAAACAATAATGGTTTTCCTGTAACTGGAACAAGTCCAATTGTCATTCCTACATTTACGATTACATGCATAAAGATAACTCCTGCTAACCCATATAATATGAGGCGGCCAAAATCATCCTGTATAATCCGGGCTATCCTCATAATCTCATAGATTAACATAAAATATAAAAGTAAGACTAATGAAGAGCCTACAAATCCTAATTCTTCAGACAATACTGAAAAAATAAAGTCTGTTTGTGCTTCAGGTAAAAATTCCAATCTGCTCTGACTCCCTTGCAGAACTCCTTTCCCCATTATTCCTCCTGCTCCAACAGAAATTTTTGATTGAATTACGTGCCATCCGCTTCCTTTTCTATCTTTTTCAGGATGCAAAAAAGTTTCCACACGGTCTCTTTGATAATCGTCCAAAACAAATCTATAAACTGGATAAACTGACAATAAAACTACAATTCCTATTACCCAAATCGGCTTCATATCTGCACCGTATAAAAAAATCATAAACAAAAATGAAGAAATTGTTATCAGTGTTGTTCCCAAATCAGGCTGTATTAAGATTAATAAGATAAGCGGCAACGCAGGAAGAATAGAACCAATAATATCCTTTAAGTTATTAATTCCTTCTCTGTATTTTGTTACAATCCAGTACGCTATAATCAAAATAATCCCTACTTTTACAAATTCTGACGGCTGTAGCTGAAACGGTCCCAGTGCAATCCACCGTTGTGCTCCAAGCGTCTTTTTCCCTGCAAATCGAACCAGAAGCAACAAAGCTGCTCCTATTCCATAAATATGCCAAATATATAATTTTAGAATTTTATAATCAATCGAAGCTATAGCAAACACTAGTATCGTTCCTATTGCAATCCACAGAATGTTCCTAATAACCATACCATTTTCCCTTGTTGCACTATATACAAATATAGTGCTGATTGTTGTAAGAGCATAAACGATTGATAAAATCATTTTATCCATCCGAAAAATACTATTTTTTATTCGGTCAGTTAATCTTTGTTTTTGAAACATTTTTTTCTCCTAATTCTTATTTTTAGTAATAAAGTTACTTCAAAACTAAATTTAAAAGTTATAACTATTTGTTCAATCTAATACTGACTGAATTTTGAAAAATTCAATCACACTATTAAAAATTTTGTTAGTTAGTTAGTTAGTTATTGATATTTCCCAAAACCGTTATATTTTCTGATAAATATTTCGTTTTTGCAAAAGTATTTACATCCTCAATTTTTACTTCATTAACTTCATTTTTCATTTTTTCAGTATCTAAAATTTCATTTTTTCTAATATAATAATTTCCTATAATTCCCATTCTTGAACGTGGATTTTCCATTGCAAAGGCAATTCTGCTCATATATTTGTTTTTTGCTTTCTGAAGTTCATCTTCTGTAACTCCATTTTCACGTAACTTTTTAAACTCTGAAAGCGTTATTTCTATTGCCTTTTCATAATTTTCCAGATTCGTTCCAATGTATGTCGATGTCAAGCCTCCTGACAAATAATATTGATTATATGTGTATACAGAATAGGCAAGTCCATTTTTCTCACGGATTTCCTGAAAAAGTCTAGAACTCATTGAACCACCAATAATATTTGCTAAAATATCCGTGTATATTTTATTTTTGCTGTTATAATCTTCACTTTGATGAGAAATACAGATATTAACTTGATTTATATCTTTTGAGACAATTTTTTTTCCAGCATTAAATGAAAAATCTATTTTATCACGTCTATCAATCTTTTTATCACCTAATTTTGAAAAATATTGATCAATTTTCTGAATAATCTCGTTTTTATCAAAATTTCCAGAAACTACAACCAAAATATTGTCTTTTGTGTATCTTTCCTTATAATATTTTCTGATTTCATCTGCAGTAAAGCCTTTTACACTAGCTTCTGTTCCAATAATAGGCTTTCCATACTGCCCATTTATACTGTCTGCATAATTCATTTCAAATACCAGATCATCTGGTGAATCCTTATACATCTTAATTTCTTCCACGATTACATCTTTTTCTTTTTCTAGCTCCTTTTCATCAATCGTAGAATTTGTAACAATATCAAACAAAATATCCACAGACTTTCCTAGAAACTGTGTTAAGGCATTTATATAAAAAACTGTTTCTTCTTTAGTCGTATGTGCATTCACATTTGCTCCAAGATAGTCAATTTCTTCAGAAATTTCAAAATAATTTCTAGTAGGAGTCCCTTTAAAAATCATATGTTCCAGTACATGGGAGATTCCTTCCTCCGTATCACTTTCATCTCGTGAGCCAGTTTTTACAAATACTCCAACTGAGCAGGTAGAAATACTTTCAAGCCTATCAAAAATAACTTCTATTCCACTATTTGTCCTTATCTTCTCTATCATACCATTCCCTTCTTTTTCATTTTATAAAAATCAAAAATATTTATTAGTATTCAGAATCCCTAAATAATTTTATTCCAACTATTAAAAATATAATTAACGGAATAAAACAAGCTGCATAAATTGGAACTGCTCCAGATACTGCCATCGAACGTAAAATCGTGCTGACACCGTAATAGGCATAACCAATTATTACAGATAATCCTATATTTAGAGCTGCTCCCCCTCTTACATACCTACTTCCTAGCGAAAGTCCAATTAGACACATAACGAATGAAGATAATGCAAAAGATATTCTATAATAAAATTCTATTCTTAAATTTAAGGAATCTGCTCCAACTCTTGTAAAATAAACTACCTTTTCACGTAATTCAGGCATTGTCAAATTTTTTGCCTTGACTGGACTTGCCAGTACATCCTCCATTTTTGCAATAAATTTGAATTTTTTTGTATCAGCAGGCTTCATTAAATTAGTTTTATCATCGTACTCCTTTAAGTCTTTAAAAGTCCATTCATTTGTTTTGGGGTTAATTTTTCCAAAAGGAGAAGTGTATATTTTGCTTATTTCCTTAAAGCCTTTTTCAAATTTCAGTATTTCAATATTCTCCATGGTTCCAGTATTTTTATTTGCGTGTTCACTAAAAAGTACTGTTTTTTTGTCAATTTTTACAAAAATAAATTTTTTCTCCGCCTTGACAGGTTCCTTATTATCAATTTTTAAAGATTTTAAATTTTCTTTTTTAGTGTTTGATTTTCCTAAAGCGTCGTAATTTAACCAAAATACGCCCATACTTACAAGAAATGAAAAAATCATGGGAAATAAAGCTATTCTTGCGAAACTGATTCCACTTGTTTTCATTGCTGCGATTTCCAGCTGTTTTGCCATCTTGCTTATACACAGAAGGCTTCCAAGCAGAACTCCAAGAGGAGCTGTATTTGTTATTATTTCAGGTGTTCCGTATCTCAGATATCTTATGGCATCATGTCCTTTAAGCTTTCCGTCCATAATCCATCCCGTAAGACTAATACTTTCAGCTAGTAAAAATATTAAGAAAAACATCATCATTCCTAAAATAAAACTTTTTACATAGTTTAGAATTATATATTTATCTAATTTATTCATACTCCTCCTTTCGCTAATTTCCTTTATATTTCTTTATTGAAAAATATATGCACATTATAAATAAAACAAAATTAGGAACCCACATTGCAATGTTTGCAGGTACATTATTTTTTAGCACCATGATCTTTGCATAACTTGCCATTCCTATATAACCAAATATAACAATCAAACTTATTCCAAAACTTATTCCTCTTCCACTTCGTCTATGCCCTACTGAAAGCAGTACTCCCAGCCAGCATAAAAATGTACTTGCAAATGGTCCTATAAGTCTTTGGTAAATTTCTACCTGTGCTTTTAGTGCAGTTTCCTTTTCTTCAGGATTTTTTATATTCTGTTTATAAAATTCATTCAATTCTTTTATATCCATCTCTTTACGGCTTTTTTTTACTTCTTTCTTATTTTCCCTAAAAAAAGTAGTGATTGGTATTTCCTGCTCCTGATACAAAGCAGAAACTTGGCTATTACCGTCTTTATCAAAAGCGTATCCTTTTACTTTCTTTAATCGTATAATTCCTGGATCAAATTTTGCATTTTCTGCAAGAAATACTATAGGATATGGATTATCTCCACGTTTATTTATAATCAGGAAATTCTTAGCTGTTGCTTTTTCATTATTTACTTCATCAATGTAAAATCCGAAGCCTTTTTCCTCATTTGTCAAAAAAACTTTTTCTTCTGACAATGAACTTGGTTTTGAAGCCAGAATTTGTTTTGTCTGTGCATTTATATTTTTTAAGGCACGGGGATTTACATATATTTCAAGCCCTAAACCAATCAACGTCAATATTATTCCAAAAATAAATGCTGGTCGGATTATTCTAAAAAGTCCTATTCCAGAACCTTCCATTGCAACAATTTCATTCGTTTCTGAAAGTCCTCCATAAACAAGCATTACCCCAAGAAATGCTCCCATAGGTATTGTCTGTACAAGAACTCCCGGTATAGCATAAAATAGATAGTCTATTATAGATATAAATGGCAAATCACTTGCAAACAGACGTTCCATAACTTCCATTATCACATTTAACATCATAATAAATGTAAATATGCTAATTCCAAATATTGACGGCAAAAAAAGTGAATTGTAGATATATCTGTCAATTATTTTCATTTTTATCAATTTTCCTTTTTTATTTTTATCTTATAATCATTTTTTATTTCTGTACCAAGGTGTTTATTCAATATCTTTTGTTTTTTCAAATTTATCTGGTTTTGGATTTTTATAATTATTTAAAACATCATCTATTACTTCTTTCTCTCTCTGGCTAACAACATATCTTTCCACATCATCTTTTATGAATTTTGGAAAAGAATCTGCAAATTTTAATGCATGTTTTGTCATAAACTGAATGGAAAGGCTTTTGTCCCTTATTTCACGTATTCTTTTACTTCCTATAGATCCTGTAATTACTGTAATATAAACAATAACTGCAACAAAGAATAACTCCATTATTCCAAATATCATTCCAGAAAATTTATCAAATCTTTTTATTTTTATACTTTTTAAAAATTTTCTATTAACTATAAGAACTACAGAATAGACAATACATTGGACTAAAACTATAATAACAAAAATTTTTAACTGATTTTGAGGTTTAATTTTCTCTGAATTAAAAAAAAGTTTACAAATATAATTTGTTATAAAAATAATAAAAATATATTTAAACATATTGAAAAATTCCAAAGAGAATCCTCTTCTATATCCAAGAAAAATAAATATTATCAGTAAAACTATAAAGCCAATATCCAGCATCATTTTCCCTACCTCTATTTTTCCACATAAATTCTAGGCACTCTCTGACTTATTCCACACAAAATCTCATACGAAATAGTATTACATAAATCAGCAACCTCTACAACACTTATATTTTCACCAAAAAATTCTACAACATCGCCTTTTTTAGCTTCATTTTTCAATTCTTCAGGAAGTAAAATTATAAGCTGGTCCATACAGACACGTCCTACAATCTCACATTTATATCCTTTATAAAAAACATAGCCTTTATTTGACAAGTCACGTCTTACTCCGTCAGCATATCCAATAGAAACTGTAGCATAGGTCTTTCCAGCTTTTCCTTTATAAGTATTTCCATAACTTATAAAACTATCTTCCTTTAATGTCTTTATATAGCTGATTTTTGCAAAGAGAGACATTACTGGCTTAAATTTATACGGAGCTGTTTCTTTGTCTGTAACCCCTCCATAAAGTATAATTCCCACTCTCACAAAATCTTCTATGCTATCTTGAAACTTCAAAGTTCCAAAACTGTTGTGCAGATGTCTGTATTTTATTGATGATATCCCACTTGATATTTTTTCACACATTGCTTTAAATTTGCTTTCCTGCAATTTTGTATAGTCTTTGTCACTATCTGATGATGAAAAATGCGAGAAAATTCCTATTGGATTAATATGATTGGAATTTTTAAGAATTTCATTCAGTTTTTCAGTCTCACTTTCTTGAAAGCCTACACGTCCCATTCCTGTATCTATCTTTATAAACACATCTGTAGTTTTCCCTTTTTCTTTTCCAGTTTTTTCCAAATATTCTATTTCCTCAAAATCTGTTACCATAAAATAAATATTTTTATCAGCAATCAAATCCATGTACTCATTTTCCACAGGTCCTAATATCAGCACCATAATATCATCATGAAGTTCTTTTATTTTAAGCGCTTCGTCACTTGTTGCAACTGCAAAATTCTTAATCCCTTTTTTTATAAGAGCATTACAAATTTCAAGCATCCCATGTCCATAAGCATCTGCTTTTATAACTGCTATTATTTTGTCTTTTGTCACAATTTTTTTAATTTCATCAATATTGCTATACAAATTATTTATATTTATTTCTGCCCAGCATCGCATTTTTCAATTCACCTTCTAAATTTATCATTTTATTTTTGATTATACTAGCACTTTATCTTTTTCATCATATCCATTTACTGTTTTACCAGAACTTTTTATAACATCTTTAACTTTAGGCTCATTTTTACCTTTTTTCATTATGTAAACTAAAGGACTTGCTACAAATACTGATGAATAAGTTCCAACAAGCATTCCTACAAATAGAGTCATACTAAATGTTTTTAATGTATCTCCACCTAAAATCAGAAGTACAATTACTGAAAATAGAGTTGTCAATGAAGTATAAATCGATCTTGTGAACACTTGATTTATTGATTTTTCAATAACAAGATCAAATGGTTCCACAGTTTTATTTTTACCTTTTCTATTTTTCTGAATATTTTCACGAATTCTATCAAATACGACAATCGTATCGTTAATAGAGTATCCTAAAATTGTAAGAATTGCGGCTATAAATGGAGTATCAATCTCATATTTAAGTATCGCAATAACTCCAAAGGCAATAATAACATCGTGAATAAGTGCTATCACTCCTGCCAGAGCATAAACAAACTCAAATCTTATAGTAACATAAATAATAATCAGGATACTTCCTATTATTAAAGACTGAATTGCATTTGCAGTTAATTCCTTACCGATTACTGCTCCCACAGTTTCATTTTTTACAACTTGATATTTACCAGTTTTTTTGCTTAATTCTGACATTATTTTTGTTTTTTGCGTATTATCAAGCTGCTCTGTTTTTATGATAACAGTATTATCTGTATCTGAAAACTGAACTCTTTTTGCCTTTAATTTAGGAATTTCGCCAATTAAACTGTTTAATGTCTCATTCACTGCATTTTGATCAATTTTCTTATCATATTTTAACTGAATTAACTCTCCACCTTTAAAATCTACACCAAGATTTAGCTTTATTGCAAACAGCGAAATCAATGAAACTATAACCATTATTGCTGAAATACCTAAAAAAAGGTTTCTACGTTGTATAACTTTTAAATTAATCTTCATTTAAAGCTCCTTTCCAGAACAGCTGTTCTCTTTTTATGTTAAATGTTTTTATGAATAATTTTAAAAATATTTTTGAAACAAATACTCCTGTAATTACAGTAGCAACTACACCAAGTGCCAATGTCACTGCGAATCCTTTAATTGGCCCAGTTCCTAGGAAAAACAGCACAGCCGCCACAAGCATTGTAGTCAGATTTCCATCAATTATGGCAGGAAAGGCATTTTCATAACCTCTTTCAACTGCATCATGAAGCGATTCTCCAAGCCGTAATTCTTCCTTTATTCTCTCATAAGTAATTACATTTGAATCAACTGCCATTCCTAATGTTAATATAAATCCTGCAATTCCAGGAAGTGTCAACGCTGCACCGATTCCGCTAAGTAATCCTAAAACTAGGACTCCATTTATTAAAAGTGCTATATCTGCAACAATTCCAGGTATTTTATAAATAGCAATCATAAATACTGAAATTACACCTAGAGCAATTAACCCAGCTATTCCAGTCTGTCTTATTGAATCTACTCCAAGTGTTGCTCCAACTGTTCTATTTTCAACAATTTTAATTTCCACAGGCAATGCCCCTGATTTTAACAGATTTGCAAGATTATTTGCTTCTTCGATTGAAAATCTTCCAGTTATAATTCCGCTTCCTCCGTTAATTTCACTGTTAATTGTAGGTGCTGACTGTTCCTTGTTATCAAGCATTATTGCCAGCTGTTTTCCTATATTCTCCCTTGTAATCTTAGCAAAAGTGTTTGCTCCTTGTGAATTTAATTCAAAACTTACAGAAGGCATCCCAACCTGATCTCTAGAAACTCCTGCTGTCTTTAATGCAGAACCTTCCAATAAAACAGGCCCGTAAGAACCGTCCTTATTTTTTATTCTAAACTCAAGTTTCGCTGTCGTACCAATCAATTCAATAGCCTTTTGAGGATCTTTTATCCCCGCAAGCTCCACTATCAATTTATCATTTCCACTAAGCTGAATAACAGGCTCAGCAACTCCAATACTATTTACCCTTCTTTCAATAATATTTTTAACTTTGCTCATTGTATCAGGCTCAATTTTCCCCTGTGCCTGTAATACAACTGATGTTCCACCACGTAAATCAAGTCCCAGTTTTACTTTATTAAAGTACAAAATAAGAGCTGGAACAAAAATTACCAAAAATAACCAAACATAATGTGATTTTTTATTCTGCATTTTTTTATCCTTTCTTTTTTTATTTAAATATCTATTCTTATAAATATGTTTAATATATTTTTATTACTTTTTAAGTTTTATTTATTTTTAAGTTTATTTAAGCAAGGACATCAAACGCCATGTCCTTGCATCCCGGCTTTACGTAAAACTTTCTTATAAAAGAAAAATAGAACTCGCTTTTCAATTTCAATTATTTTTAATATAAATAATTAAATATATTTCAAAATTTATTCCAAAAGCTCAAACAGCTATTTTTCTTTTAACGAAATTTTGCTTATTTTAAAATATATCAATGCTTATAATAAAATTTAATTGTTATTCTAATTAAAAATTTTACATTTAGAGTTTTTAAGTCAATGTATCAAGATATTTCTGCAAAATTATTGATGCTGCAACCATATCTACTACTTTTCTACGTTCTTTTCCATTCTTTTTGGAATAGTTTTTTAGATAATGCTCAGCTTCTGTTGTTGTGTAACGCTCATCTACAAAGATAATCTGAATATTTGGAATATTCTTTTTCAACTCTTCCACAAATTCCTCTACTTTTTCCACCTGACGTTTTTTCGTGCCATCAAGGCTCTTCGGCATTCCCACAACAACTTTTTTTGTGCCTTCATCATCTAGTATTTCCTTTATTCTTTCAATAGGATTTGTCTTTGTTCTGTCAATTACTTCGAGAGCAGTTGCAAGAATTCCCAAAGGATCGCATTTTGCAACTCCAATTCTGACATCTCCTACATCTAATCCAATAAATTTTTTCATTTTTTATTTCTCACTTCTTAAACAATTTACTATTTTATAGACTTAATAATATCTGCTTTAGTAAAAATCTAAATCTGCATATCTAAAAGTAAATTTATTATAATTTTTCAGTTACAAATTCAAATGCTTTTTCAACAGCTTCTTTTACAGCACTTCCATCTTTTCCACCAGCCTGTGCAAAATCAGGACGTCCTCCACCGTTTCCGCCAGCGACTTGTGCTGCAACTTTTACTATTTCTCCAGCCTTCACTTTTGAAACCAGGTCTTTTGTAACTCCAACTACAAAAATTGCCTTTCCATTGTTATTTGTTCCCAAAATGATGATTCCAGACTGCATTTTTTCTTTTCCTCTGTCTACAATCTCTTTCAGTTCATCAACATTTTTATCTTCAAATGAAGATTTTAACACTTTCACACCATTTACTGCTTCAACATTTTCAAGCATTTCATTAATTTCATATTTTACAAGTTTTGTTTGCATTTCTTCATGCACTTTTACTGCAGCTTTCATATCTCCAATATATTTTTCGATAATATCTACGACATTTTTTTCATCTGTTCTAAAAATATCAGATATTTCTTTTATTTTTTCTTCAAGCCTATTTACATAATTTAAGCTCTTATGTCCAGTTGTAGCTGTAATTCTACGTGTTCCTGAAGCAATTCCGCTTTCAGACTCAATATTGAATAATCCTATTTCTCCTGTTGATTTAACGTGCGTTCCTCCACAAAGCTCGATAGAATATCCGTCAATTTCAACAACACGGACTATATCTCCATATTTATCCGAGAAAAGTGCCATCGCCCCTCTTGCTTTTGCATCTTCAATATTTTCATAATTTATTTTTACCTGTAAATTTGATAAAATAATGTCATTTACACCTTTTTCAATTTTTTCAATCATTTCTGGACTGATTGCTTCGTAATGTGAAAAGTCAAATCTTAATTTTTCATCATCCACAAGCGATCCAGACTGCTCTACATGTGTTCCTAAATTTTCTCTTAAAACTTTGTGTAAAATATGTGTAGCTGTATGATTTCTCTGAATATCTTTTCTACGGTTTACATCAATTTGCATTTTCACTTCTACGCCTACCGCTGGAGCAATTCCCCTTGTAATTTCAACCTGATGAATAAAGACATCGTGTTTTTTAACCACGTTTACAACTTTTCCTTCAAATTCTCCAGAAGTGATAATTCCTGTATCAGCAACTTGCCCTCCAGATTCAGCATAAAACGGAGTTTTATCAAAAATCATCTCATATCCTGAAATTCCTTCACTTTTGGCAATATGTAAAAGCGTGCTTTTTTCCTCAAAATTTTGTGAATATCCAGTAAATTCAGTTTTTCCGTGCTTTTCAAAAAACTCATCTATAAATTCATCTTTTATCATATCAGAAATTGTTGTTCTGCTATCCTTTGAACGTTGCACCTGTTCTGCCAGTTTTTTCTCAAATTCTTCTTCTGATGCTTCAAATCCTTGATTTTCCAAAATTAATTTTGTAAGTTCAAATGGGAATCCAAAAGTATCATACAATTTGAAAGTCAGTTCAGCCGGTAATTCTTTCTGATTTTCCGCTTTTAATTTCTGAATTTCTTCTTCAAGCATTTCAGTTCCATTTTTCAAAGTTGTTGCAAATCTTTCTTCTTCCAGTCTTATAACCTTTTCAATATATTCCTGCTTTTCAGCTAATTCTGGGTATGCTTCATTCATTGTCTCAAGAACGTAAGGAACTAATTTATAAAGAAATATATCTTCTTTTTCAAAAATCTTCTGTTTTGCAGAACTTCCAGCTCCAAAAGCACGTCTTATAATTTTTCTTAAAATATATCCACGCCCTTCATTTGACGGCAACACTCCATCTCCAATCAAAAATACAGAGGCTCTAACGTGATCAGCAATAATTTTTATTGCTTCCTCATTTTCATTTCCTTGAATTTCAAGTACAGATTTTATACCTTTTATAATATTTGTAAACAAATCAGTATCAAAGTTGTTATCCTTGTTTTGTACAACTGAAGCAATTCTCTCAAGTCCTGCCCCTGTATCAATATTTTTTTCTGGAAGTGGCACAAGTGAACCGTCTTCAAGCCTGTTCCATTCAGTAAATACCAAATTCCAGATTTCTAAAAATCTATCTCCGTCATCTCCTGGCTTTCTGTCAGCTTCTTCGTTATTTTTTCCCATATTCTGAGTATCGTAATAAATCTCACTGCAAGGTCCGCAAGATCCTACAGGTCCTGCTGCCCACCAGTTATCTTCTTCTCCAAGCCTAACAATTCTTTCTGCTGGCACTCCAATTTCCTTGTTCCAAATTTCATAAGCCTCGTCATCTGTTTTATACACAGACACCCAAAGTCTGTCCTCTTCCAGTTTCAATACTTTCGTTATATACTCCCAAGACCACTCAATAGCTTCCTTTTTAAAATAATCTCCAAATGAGAAATTACCTAACATTTCAAAAAACGTATGATGTCTAGGCGTTCTTCCTACATTTTCCAAGTCATTAGTCCTGATACATTTTTGATAAGTAGTGATTCTTTTAAATGGTGCCTCCTTTTCTCCTAAAAAGAACGGCTTAAACGGTACCATTCCTGCTACAGTCAGCAATAAGCTCTTATCATCCGGTATAAGCGATGCACTTTCAAAATGCTTATGCTCTTTTGATTTAAAAAAATCTACAAAACTTTTTCTTATTTCATTTCCTGTCATTATTTGTTTGAGATTGTTGAAACAATCCCACTCCTTTCCTATTGTATCTTTATTTTATTATTGTAAAATTATTATTTTTAATTTTCTAATCTAACTTGAAGTTATCCCCTAGATATACTCTTCTCGCTGTTTCGTCATTTGCAATCTGCTGTCCTGTTCCTGCAATCAGAATTGTACCTTCTGCCATTATGTAGGCTCTTTCTGTAATTCTCAATGTTTCACGCACGTTATGATCGGTAATCAGTATTCCAAGCCCACGTTCCTTTAACTGCATTATTATATTCTGAATATCTTCAACCGCAATCGGATCTACTCCCGCAAAAGGCTCATCAAGCAGTATAAAGTCTGGATTTGTAGAAATAGTTCTAGCAATCTCCACACGTCTACGTTCCCCTCCAGAAAGTGCATATCCCAAACTTTTTGCTACATGAGACAATTTAAATTCTTCAATAAGATTTTCCATTGTAGCAATTCTTTCTTTTTTATTCACTCCTCGCATTTCAAGAACCGATACAATATTTTCCTCTACAGTCAAGTTTCTAAAGACAGATGCCTCCTGTGGCAAATAACCAAGCCCAAGCCTAGCTCTCTTATACATCGGTAAATTTGTAATTTCTTCCCCATTATACATGACTCTGCCATGATTAGGCCTTACAATCCCCGTAATCATATAAAAAGTAGTCGTTTTTCCTGCTCCATTAGGCCCAAGAAGTCCTACAACTTCCCCCTTTTCCATCGACAGGCTCACACTTTTTACAACTTCCCTGTTTTTATATATTTTTTTCAAGCTATCGGCTTCTATACTAATTTTTCTAGCCATATCTTCTCCTATTTTATATTTTAATAAATATCTATTTATATATTCCAATAACTTTAAATTATTAAAATTATTATTACTTCGCTATATTATAAATCATTTTTGCTTTTTTTTCTACTTTTTTTTAAAATTGATAGTATAAAAATTTAGTATATCTTATTAAATTAATAATTATTTTTATTAATTTCGCTTATATTATATTTTCTTTTTTTCAGAATTCAACTAATCTAACCAGTATAATACTAAACTCCATTTAAATAACGAAATTATTACAAACTTTTTTAATAAAGGATATAAACCTAATAATTTCAAATAATTAAAATATAATTTTCTTCAAATAAAGCCTAGTATAAATAATTATAATATTTAATCTGAACTTTAAAACTATTTTTATATTCAATTATCTTATTGGATTTATAAAATTTTTTTAAATATTGGATTTAACATTAAGAATTATGATATAATAAAAAATATAATTATCAAAGGAGGAATAAATATGATTTTTTTAGATAAAGCTATCTTATACTTAACGCAAAATATTGAAAAACCACGTGAAATAATTGAAGAAGAATTGGAATTTGTAATAAAGCAAAGTATTTTGAACTATTTAGTGAATGAAAAAGGGATAGATATTAGTGAATTTTCTGATTTGAATGTGACACTTGTTATAGATTTTGAAGATGATTTGACTAACAATCGGAAAAAAATGATTGTGGAAGAATATATGTTTGAAGTAAATCATAAAAATAGTCCGCTAGTTCGTACTTTTAGACTTGGAACTGACAATGAGCATTATGTCCGAAGTGATTTAAAGGAACTGGAAAATGAAATTGATATGTTTGAAAACGGAATTGGAGTTTCAAAAAATAAAGGGGAATAATCCCCCTTTTTTTATTGTACATATACTCCAAAATCTTTATTGTCCACTAGAATTTCAATATTCTTCTTTTTGTTTAACTCTGGATAAATTTCTGTCAAGAACCATTTTACAAGTTCTTCATCCCGCTCCACTTTTGTATCATTATTTACAAATACACTTAAGGCTATTTCATCAAAATACTCTTGCGCAAGTTCTATATCTCGTAAAATCATTTCTTTTGTCTGCCCTTTTATACAAATCATAAAAAGTCCCATTTTATATTCTTTTTTTATTTTTTCCAAAACTTTATCATTTGTAATAAAATTTTTGGTAAGCACTTTTGTTCTAAATTCATTATCAAAAGTTTCCATTCCAATAGCAAAGCGCACTTCCTGCTCACTAAAATATTCCCTAATTTCATTAAGCCTGTTTATGTACCCAAAATACGCTTCAAAATACAATATTTTTATATTTTTCTCACTGCAAACTTCCTTAATTTTAGAAAGTGTAAAATCGTTCAGTTCAAAAACAGAGCCAGAATTTATAACTTGTAAAACTCCTTCTTCACCAGTAATCTGATTAATCGCCTCCAAATTTACTCTGTTCATTTCCTCTTCATTATCTGTATTGTCCAAAATATAATTACAAAATGCACATTTTCCATATGCACAGCTGAATCCTTTTAAAAGCACTATTTCTCTAGGATTTTTTTCTTTTATTACACTATATCTTATCATTATATTCGCTCGTCTAACTCCTTAATTTTTCCTTGTTTTTTCCACAATGCCGCTAAATATACAAACGGCGTATCCATCACAGAGATAAATAATTCAAGAAAATATGTTGAAAACGCAATGACAAATAAAGTTTGAATATTATATACACCTGCAAATGCAAGAAATGTAAATAATGAATTATCTATCACTTGTCCAACTACTGTACTTAAATTATTTCTTATCCATATATCTTTATAACTCGGACGCCAATTTCTAATTACCTGATAAGCCCACACATCAAATAACTGCGATATTATAAATGCTGTCATACTCGCTAATGTTACCCTTATAACTGACAGTTCATTAATTGCAAGTCCAAATATCGGTTTTAAATGCTGCTGAAATTCATCTGCTGGAGCAGGCTTTATTGCTAAGGCCCAGTTCATCACGATAGTAGTAAATACCATTGTAATAAATCCAATTGTAACTAATTTTTTTGCATATTTCTTTCCTTCTACCTCAGATAAAATATCCGAGACTAAAAATACACCACCAAACGCAATATTTCCCATTGTAGTATCAATACCAAATAATGTCATCATTTTTAATACCTGTATATTTGCCAAAACTACTGATAGCGGTACAAAAATAAGTACACCAACTTTTCCCCAAAATCTATAAGCTAATAAAACAGCTGTATAATTGAATATTAAATACCCCAGCCATAGCAGTTCATTTACTCCAAATTGAAAATGTTTTAAAAATTCCAAAATTTTCCTCCTTATAATTTTTTTTATTTAATTAAAATTTTCCCTATTTTTTTAGACAAATAAAAAACACACACTATCCTTTTGAATAATATGTGTTTCCAAAAGGTTTTTTTTAGAGATGGATTTTCCCAAACATCTGAATTAATTTATTATTTCACTAACATAACTGTAGGAACACTAGGCACTCTAAATCCTTCTGGATGTCCAGGTGTCGAGTTTCCTAGCCAATCATAGATAAACTTAATCTGATCATCATAATGTCTTATACATTTATGAGATTCTGGATAAGTTCCTATTTTTTTAGCTGTTGCAGCCTTTCTTTGCTCTCTTGTATTTTTAGGTTCAAATAATGATGGAATACTGTGCATATAACCTCCACCACTAAATCTTACGGCATTTTTTGCATCTCCTACAACTGCCTTGTTATCTGAACCTGTGTACTGCATTACAGGTTTAGAGTAAGCAATTAGGAAAGTTCCATAAGGTGTGGCAAATGAATTTCCAGCATCTTTTCCAGTAGTTACAAATGAAGAAGTTACTACATTCCAGTTATCTCCTGCTTTTTCTATAACCATTTCATTTTGACTTGCTCTGTCAACATAGATAAATCTTGTTATTTCGCCAGTAATTCCTGCATCTTTCAAATATCTTTTTGTAGAAGGTTTTAAATAATAAGTACCATTATCATAGGCATCTATTTTAACTTTTACGTATTTATCATTTTCTTCTTCCACAATCATAATTGTTCTATCTGGAATATTTATATAATCCTTAAAACTTTTATCTGTATAACCAAATTCACTTTGATTAGCACGATTTCCAAATTTATCTCTTTTACCTGATTCCCCTCCTCCAAGTGGAACATAATCATCTAAGACATATATTTTTTTATTGGCACTAACTGCTTCCTTTATAAACTTATTTGTCTTCTCAACTTTTGCCATCATGTCATTCCAGTCAAATTCTCTTTTTTCAACAGCTGATTTTGGAATATAACCTATTTGATTATCAAAAAATACTTCATACCATTCATCTGATTTATTTCCAGCATTAGTTTTAACGATACCAGTTGTTTTGTATTTATGAGAATATGCTGCCGATTTTATAGCTTTTGCATTAGAATTTGGCTCTTTTCTTATATTTGTCGCTTCTTTTACAAAAACAAATTCATCCATTTCTTTTGGTGAATGTTTGTCGTATTGAAAATTGAATGTTAAGTTCTTTGGTCTTTGAGTATTAAATTCTTTAATATATGAGTATTGTCCTCTTGATGAATTTGTATTTTTTCGTGCTTCTATAGTTTCTTTTGTCTCTTTTTCCTTTGATTCATTTTCTTTTTTTTCAGTTACAGAATTTTGTACCTTTTCCATATTAGACTGTTTTGAAGTTTCTACAGGCTTGGTATTTTCTATAGTTTTGTTATTTTTCTGATTTCCTTTAGAATTATCTTCATTTTTTTTTGGCGAAACTGGCTTTTTGTCCATTTCATTAGTCTTTATCTCTTTAGCTGGCTGCACTGTTTCTGGTTTCTTTTCTGATTTTTGAGTCTGTGTTTTTTGCTTTTGTGCAGATGTAACTCCGCTTTTTTTTGGATATTCTGCTATAAATCCTTTTATAAAAGTATCAAATTTTGCTTCAAATTCAGATTTAGTTATTGTTTTTTCTACACTTTTTCCTTTTGTAAATTTAGCTTTTTCATTAAATACATAAGGAGTAAATTTTAAACGTACATTATTTCCTTCTACTGCATAATCTACATCTATTTTATCCTTAATTCCATCTCCATCTAGATCAGGCTCCAATGAAATTTGTTTCCATTCTATTTTTTTTACTTCCTTCGGTGCTGAAAAAGCATTAATTGACATTACAGAAAGTATTAATAATGCCACCATTGAAAATTTCATTTTTTGTAAATTTATTTTATTTATCATAAATTTATTTCTCCTTATTATTTATTTTAAGGTTATTTTATAAAACTACTGCTATTACAGGCTCTTCAGGTATTGTGTTATCTCTATCCTTGATTTTACTGTCTGCATTTATCCATCCAACAATAAATTCAATCTGATCATCAAAATGTCTTACACATTTATGAGAATCTTTATAAGTTCCTATTTTATGAGCTGCTCCTGTATTTAATGTTGACCCTCTAAAGTCAAGTCCTACAGGAATTCCATGCATATAACCTCCACCACTGAATCTTACTGCATATCTAGCACTTCCTCCGATAGTCAAGTCTGATCTTCCAGGAAGAGTTTTATCCCCTTCTCTTGCGTGTCTTGTAAATGTCATATACGGTCTTGTGAAAGCTATTAAAAATGCTCCATGTGGTGTTTCATATGATCCCCATCCATCTCTTCCTGTCGTTACATAAGAATATGTTACCACTTCATATTTTTCAGTTTCAGGATTTCTTTGGAATAGTGCTTCAGTTTGACTATGTGGGTCAATTGCAACAAATTTATTTACCTTACCTTTTATATTTTCTACTTGTTTATATGTTTCTTCTTTTTTCTCAATGAAGTAAGGTCCACCATAAAATGGTGTTTCTATTTTTAACATATTATTTTCTTCACCAATTATTCTAAAAATTGTCTGATCAGGAATATTAATAATTTCTCCTTCTTTTTTAGAATTTGTATAACCTATGATACTTTGATTATTTTTATTTCCAAATTTGTCCTTTTCACTAGGTTTATCACGTGATAAAGGCTTGTATTCAGTAATAATATACAATTTTTCATTATCTTTAATTGCTGTATCAATGAATTTATTTACAATCTCGATTTTTTGAATCATTTTATCCCAGTAAAAACCTCTTGGTGAAACAGTATCTTCATTACCAGCTATAAATCCTCTAACAGTCGTTGGATTTTCTGCAATAACCTTACCATCTTTATCTTTATTAATTTTTTTACTTACATTAGTGCTAGCTTTTTTTGTAAATTCCGTAAAGTACCATTTTGGACTGTTTGCAGCATCTGATACCATATCAAATAGTATTTCAGGTTTTTCACTAAATCCTAAATGTGTTATGACATTTCCATTTGGTGCCTCCAGCAAGCTTGATCCCTTTTTTATAAATAAAAAATTATTTGTATTTTCTGGTGCATGATTATTAAATTTTATTTTATCAAAAACTATATCTTTGTTCTTGTTATCCCCATAAATTGTAATATATCTAGTTTCATTAGGCTGAATATTTTTAGAGTATTCAGGGTAATATTCCTTAACCTTGTCAAACATTTTTTGCATTGTTTGAAATTCTAAAATATCAAACTTTTTATCAAAAGCTACTTGATAAGTTAAAATTTCTTTTCCACCTTGATTTGTGTAAATCGAAACAACAGCCCCTACCAAATTATCTACTATATTATAAGTTACAACAACTTTCTCATTGATTCCATCACTATTAAAGTCATAATCAAATACGTCTTTTTCCTGACCTTTTACTGTGATATTTTCAGAATATTCCTTTGGCATATTTAATGGTTCTGCACTCATATTGAATCCTATGACTGTGTTAATTAATGCCAATACTCCTATTTCCACTTTTTTTAATTTTTTTATTTTTTCTTTCCCTGCTTCGATAATCCTATCTATTTTTTTTGTCACAAGCTCCCCTCCTAAAGCTATTCTTTCTACAATATTTCCACTTATCAGTCAAAAAGCTATTCACTTTTTTCATTTTTATATCTCTCCATCCTTTTTTCAATTTTTTTATTCAAGTAGAAAATTTTGTTTTTCCTTTATATTATACCACAATAACCTCAAAAAAGTAAAACATAAAATCAAATTCTATTTACAAAATTTTGGAAATTCCACTTTTAGCACTTCATAAAGTCTTTCCAGCATTTTCTCCAAATATTTAGTTGGCACAGCTAGATTTACTCTCTCAAATCCATCTCCAGCCCTTCCAAATGTATATCCCTCACTAAAAAATATTTTTGATTTTTTATTCATAAATTCCTTGAGTTCTGTATTTTTAAGCCCCAATGCCCGAAAATCTAGCCATTGCAAATAAGTCCCTTGTATTAGTGGTGCCTTCAAATCTACAAATCTTTCTTCAAAAAATTTATTTACCAATTTCTGATTTTTATCAATTAACAGTAAAAATTCATCTAACCATTCTTCTGACTCTGTATAAGCCAGTTCACACGCCTTATATGCTAATGTTGAAAAAACATGCATCGACATTTTTTCCATTTCAGTCTTGAATTTTTTACGTAATTTCTCATTTTTGATAATTATATTTGAGATTCCTGCTCCAGCTAGATTAAAACTCTTTGTAGGGGCAGTACATGTTATTGTAATCTCAGCAAATTTTTCTGATAAAGTCTGAAAGACTGTATGTTTATGCCCAGCCATCACAATATCAAAATGAATCTCATCAGAAATTACAATCAAATCATTCTCAACCGCAATTTTTCCAATCTTTTCCAAATCTTCCCTGCTCCACACAATCCCAAGCGGATTATGAGGACTGCATAAAAGCAATATTTTATTATTTTTATCTTTTGCAAACTCTTCAAATTTTTCAAAATCAATAAAATACTTGACTTCACCATTCTCATTTTTACTCTCAACTAATCCACAATCCACCAATTTTCTATTATTTGAAGTAATCGAACTATAAAACGGAAAATAAACAGGAGTAAACGTAATCACGCCTTCATTTTCCTTCGCAAAAGCCTTAATCGCAACATATATAGCTGAAACCACGCCAGGAGTACACAAAATCCAGTCTTTTTCTACCTTAAAACCGTACCTTCTCTCCATCCAGCCTATAACAGCCTCATAATATTTCGTATAAGTCCCCGAATACCCCAAAACCGCCTCATCAATATATTTTTTCATTCCTTCCGTTATCTCAGGAGCAATCTTTAACTCCATATCCGCCACAGAAAACGGAACAATATCGTCTTCCAGCTCTGGAAATACTTCATACATCTGCTCCCATTTGTACGAACCTTGCCCTTTTCTGTTTAAGATTGTTTCAAAATTATATTTTTTTGACATTTTTTACCTCCATTCAAATTCTCTCTACTCATGCTCTTTACAGCTCATCTCCTCAACTACAAGTTTAAACACACAAACTGCCTTCAGCATTTGCTCGTCAAACTCCCATTCTGTTTTTCCAGTATTATGTTTCATCAGTTCCAGCAAAGCCTTCATTTTTTCCTGTGAATCTTCAATAATCTCAACTTTTCCATTTCCAATTACACTTTGAAATCTGGCGGTATAATTGCAGGCTTTATCACCTTTTGTGTAAATTTTGTGATTTGTGTCAAGTTCAAATCCTACGTAGTTATTTTGTTTTATTATATCAAGTTTTCTCCCTGTTCTTGCACCGTGAAAATAAAATGTATAGTTTCCATTTTCTTCGGTAAAGCCAAAATTTAGTGGAACAATGTAGACTTTTCCGTTATCGTTTAAGCCAAGACGGCAACAATCACAGTTTTTTATAATTTCCTTTATTTTTTCGTTGTCCGTAATTTCTCTGTCCCGTCTTCGCATTTTTACTTTTGTATTTTCCATTTTTATGTTTTTCCATTCTATTATATCTGTATATTAAATTTAAAATAATCCTGAAATTACTCCATTTTCATCAATGTCAATTAACTCTGCCGCTGGCTTTCTAGGTAATCCTGGCATATCTATAATTTCTCCAGCCATTGCTACTAAGAATCCTGCTCCAGCTGATAATCTCACTTCATTGATTGTAATTGTGAAGCCTGTTGGTCGCCCTAGCAGATTTGGGTTGTCTGACAATGATTTTTGTGTTTTTGAGATACATATTGGCAATTTGTCATAGCCGTTTTCTACGTATTTTTTTATGTTATTAAGTGCTTTCGGGGCAAAATTTACTCCATTCGCTCCGTAAATTTCTTTTGCAATTTTTTCAATTTTTTCCCGAATTGACAAGTTTAAATCATAAAGTGGAGTGTATTTTTTATCTGATTTTTCATTTTTTTCGATGGCATTCATAACTTTTTCCACAAGCTCTTTTCCACCTTCTCCACCTTTTTCCCAAATTTCGCAGTTGGCAACTTCCACGTCCATTTTTGCACAAAAATCTTTTATCACTTGAATTTCAGCATCAGTATCAGTTATAAATTTGTTAATCGCCACAACAACTGGTAAATTATACTTTTGCATGCTTTCAATATGTTTTTCAAGATTTACAAGCCCCTTTGTTAATGTTTCAATATTTTCCGACTTCAAGTCCTTGTCTCCACCATGATGCTTCAATGCACGAACCGTCGCAACAATTACAATAACATTTGGCTCCAAGTTCCCAAGCCTAGCTTTTATATCTAAAAATTTCTCAGCCCCCAAATCAGCTGCAAATCCAGCTTCCGTAACTACATAATCCGACAATTTCAAAGCCATTTTTGTAGCCAGCAACGAATTACATCCATGTGCAATATTCGCAAAAGGTCCACCGTGAATAAATACAGGCGTATTTTCCAAAGTCTGTACCAAATTAGGCTTTATCGCATCTTTTAGCAATGCCGCTACTGCCCCTTGAATATTAAGTTGCTTAACTTTAAGCATTTCTCCTTTTCTATTATACGCAAAAACTATTTCCCCTATTCTTTCCTTCAAGTCAGTAATAGAATCAGCAAGACAGAAAATTGCCATAATTTCCGAAGCAACTGTTATCTGAAACGAATTTTCACGAGGCACGCCATTCACTTTTGGTCCAAGCCCAACGACAATGCTTCTCAAATTTCTGTCATTCATATCAAGCACACGCTTAAAAGTAATATTATTCACATCAATATCAAGTTCATTTCCAAAATGTATATGATTGTCAATACACGCAGAAATCAAGTTATGCGCAGCAGAAATTGCGTGAATATCTCCTGTAAAATGTAAATTTATCTCTTCCATAGGTACCACTTGCGACATTCCGCCACCAGCTGCTCCACCTTTCATCCCAAACACAGGCCCCAAAGACGGCTCCCTAAGTGCCGCAATCGACTTATATCCAAACTTGTTCAACGCCTGAGTCAATCCAACAGTAACAGTAGACTTCCCTTCCCCCGGAGGCGTAGGAGTAACAGCTGTCATCAAAATCAATTTTCCATCTTTTTTCCCTGCATTTTTTTTCAGCACTTCCAAACTAACCTTAGCCTTATATTTCCCATAAGGCTCAAAATCATCCTCTGTAAGTCCAATACTTTCTGCAATCTCACCGATTTTTTTCAATTTCGCATTTTGAGCAATTTCAATATCCGTCATCCTAACATCCTCCTGTATTTTTTATTATTTATATAAAAATCGAAAAAGCCATGTTAATTAAAAGACTTTTCCGATATTTATTTATAATTTGTTCATTTTTTATAACTTTTTCTTTAGAAATTCACATTAGTTACTAATTTCTACAAGTGAGGTTATTTCCCTAAATTAACCTACAATTCTAATTAACATCAACTTCTCATAAATACATCATATTATATCTTTTTATAATTGTCAATATTTTTAACAGCAATTCATCTTTTTCATTTTTTTAAACGGTGTTTAGTATAACATATTTTATGCTTAAAAAACACAGTCTAAAATATTGTCAATAGTTGAAAACGGAATTAATTTTGTATTATTTTCTAAAACAATGTCTGCTGATTTGTTGCTGACAAATCCTTTAAACATCCATATTCTTTCATCAGTTCCACAATCGTTTTATTTAATTTTGTACGTTTTACTAAATCCTCGATTGATAAAAAGTCAACTTTTCGTTCAGAAACGATATTTTCAGCAACAGCTTCCCCTAGTCCATCCATTGCGATTAATGGCATTCTGATTTTACCGTCCTGTATTGTGAAAAGTTTTGCTTGCGATTTATAAATGTCAATTTGTTCCAGCTCGATTTTACGGTAGTGCATTTCAATCAAAATTTCGTACAAAAATAATTCTTGCTTTTCTTTAGCGTTTAAGTTTCCTTTTCTGTCCATTTCCATTTTTGCACGTTTTAATTCTTCTACTGGTCTAAACATTGTTGTCATTTTAAAATCTCCGACTTTTCTATTTAGGAAAGCTGTATAAAATTCGATTGGATAATGCACTTTAAAATAAGCGATTCTTACTGCCATCATTACATAAGCCACCGCATGCCCTTTTGGGAACATATATTTTATTTTTTCGCATGAATCAATATACCACTGCTCTACACCGTGTTCTTTCATTGTTTTAGAATATTCCTGCCACTTTTCACGATTTTTAGTAGGCTGTCCTTTTCTGACAAATTCCATTATGGAAAAGGCTAATGATTTATCCAGTCCATCGTCAATCAGCTTATTCATAATGTCATCCCGCACCGTGATAATCTGACTCAAAGTTGCAATTCCACTTCTTACGTAGTCCTGTGCGTTATTCAGCCAAACATCTGTCCCATGTGAAAGTCCAGAAATTCTGACTAATTCCGCAAAAGTTTTTGGACGTGTGTCAACTAGCATCTGTTTTACGAAAGATGTACCAAATTCAGGTATTCCTGATGTACCTGTCGGAGAGCCGATTTCATCTGGAGTTACACCAAGTGCTTCTGTCCCGCTGAATAAACTCATTACTTCCTTATCATCAAGCGGAATCGTATAAATATCAACATCTGTCAAATCCTGTAAAATTCTAAGTGTTGTCGGATCATCGTGTCCCAGTATATCCAGTTTTACAAGCTGTTCGTCCATTACGTGATAATCAAAATGGGTTGTCTTGGAAGTTGATTTCATATCATTTGCTGGACGCTGAATTGGGCAGAAATCGTAAATTGACTTGTCCTTTGGAACGACTATCATTCCACCGGGATGCTGTCCAGTTGTTTTTCTAGCCCCTTCACAGCCTTTTGCAATTCTCATAACTTCTGCTTTTCTTTCTTTTATTTCAGGCGTTCCTTCCACTTCTTCAAGATATTTTTTCACATACCCAAAAGCATTCTTTTCGGCAAGCGTAGAAATCGTTCCAGCACGAAAGACATTGTCACTTCCAAACAGCTCTTCCGTATATTTATGAATCTCTCCTTGATATTCACCAGAAAAGTTCAAGTCAATATCTGGCACTTTATCTCCATTAAATCCCATAAACACTTCAAATGGGATAGCGTGTCCATCTTTTATATATTTTGTACCACATTCTGGACAATTTTTGTCAGGATAGTCAACTCCACTTCCTTCTTCGTTCATAAATTCCGTATGCTTACATTTCGGACATCTGTAGTGCGGATAAAGTCCATTTACTTCGGTAATTCCCATAAGATAGGCAACTATTGAAGATCCAACTGAACCACGTGAACCTACAAGATAACCTGCGTCCACCGATTTATGCACAAGTTTCTGTGCAATTAAATAAAGTACCGCAAATCCATTTTGAATAATCGAATTAAGCTCCTTTTCCACTCTTTCCTTCAGGCTTTTATCAATATTTTCCCCATAAAGCTCCTCAAGTTTCTTATAAGTCATCTCTCTTACTTCATCTTCTGCCCCATCAATTTTCGGCGGATAGAATCCAGTTGGAATTGGACGCACCTGCTCTATCATATCATTGATTTTATGAGTATTTTCCACAACGACTTCCTGAGCCGCTTCTTCTCCCAGATAATCAAATGCTTCCAACATTTCTTCAGTAGTTTTAAAATACAATTTTCTATCGAAAAACTCATACCCTCTCACTCCTTCCGAAGTTTCAGTTTTCCACATTGTTCCACTTCCCAAAAGAAGAACATTCCTGTTAATTGCTTCACGCTCTTCAAGATAATGGGTATCTCCCGTCGCAACTACAATTTTATTCTGACTTTTTCCAAGTTCGTAAAAATACTTGTTCATTTCCTTTATTATATCGTAACTTTCAATTTCCTTGCTAGTTCTTTCCACCATGTCAGCATAATTTGTATGCGGATGAATCTCAATATAATCATAAAATCTCGCTTTTTCCTCAATGTCATCTTTTTCTGCCCCACGTAAATAAAGATTTACAAGTTCTCCCTTATTTCTTTCAGAAGCTGAAGCCGAACTTGCAATTAGCAGATTTTCCCTCATGCTGTTTAACAAAGTTTTTGGTATTCTAGGCCTTCTCATTCCAAAAAATTCTATGTTGGAACGTGATACAAGCTCGTACAGGTCACGAAGCCCAGCCTGATTTTTTACCAAAATCATCGTGTTCAATGTTTCAGAATTTTGAATATTCGGCTGTAAATCCGTATTAATCTCAATTAGTTTCAAAATCCCTTTACTTAAAATCATATTTAAAAATTTCTGAAAAACTTCCGCAGTAGCCTTTGCATCATCAACAGCCCTATGGTGTGTTTCAAGCGTGATCCCAAAATATTTCACCAAATTAGCAAGACCATATCCTCTCGAATCAGGAAGCAATGTCCTAGCCAAAGGTAACGTATCAATTACGCTTGGAGAATACTCAAGTCCTTGCTCAATAGTTTTTTGCTTGATAAATCCCACGTCAAATTTCGCATTGTGGGCAACTACCGTTGTATCGGTACAAAATTCTAGAAATCTTGGAAGTACTGTTTCTATTTTTTCAGCATTTGCAACCATTTCATCAGTAATTGTTGTAAGTTCTGTTATCTTTGGCGGAATTGGAATTTCAGGATTTACAAATTCAGAAAATTCTCCAATAATCTCCCTTCCACGCATTTTCACAGCCCCAATTTCAATTATCTTGTCATTAAAAGGATCAAATCCTGTCGTTTCAATATCGAATACAACATAAATTTCATCTTCAATCATCTTGTCCTTAGGATTTGTAATCAAGTCCTGCTCGTCATCAACTACATACGCCTCCATCCCAAAAATAACCTTAAAATCCTCATTTGCCTCTTTAAACGCAAACGGAAATGAATGTACTACTCCGTAATCTGTTACAGCAATCCCGCTATGCCCAAATTCTTTAGCTCTTTTCGCATAATCCTTGATTGACATAACTCCGCTCATTTCACTCATATTCGTGTGTGCATGAAGTTCTATTCTTTTTTTGGGTGCATTGTCCTCTTTTTTCACATCTTTAGATTCTATAGCTTCCACTCTTTGCGTTCTCACATACTTTTCACCACTATACATATCCGCCTCAAAACTTCCAGTAACCTTTACCCATTCCCCAAGTTTTACCTTAATATCCTCATTCGTGTTAAAAAATATTCTGCAGCTAACAGAGTCTGTATAATCTGTAATCATAAAATCACACATTAACTTCCCATTCTTAGTTTCTCTCATATCTACGTTAAATATCTTTCCTTCTAGTGCCACATCATCACCATTGTTCAAAATATCAAGTGTTGAAAATGGCATAGCATCTAAATCAGGAATTTTTTTCCATTTGTAGTTACCTTTGTTACTATCTCCATTAGCATTTCCGCCATTTGAATAACCGTTTCCGTTATTTCCATTATTAAAATTTCCATTTCCTCCATATTTACTGCCATTACCATTACTTACACTAGCATTTTCATACTTTGGAAGTTCGCTTGCCTTTACCGAATTTAATTCATTTTGAGCCTTAATTTTAGCCTTCACTTCCTCAAAATCCCCATTTACAAACTCAATTTTTATCGAATTGTCCATACATTCATAAATTTTTCTTGTAAGTTCTTCCTTTGCCTCAGTTCTTTTGGCCTCTTCTATCAAATGATGCGACGGTAATTTTATAAACACCGTATTTCCCAAACTTTCCACTTCATAACTTGCAAAAATATACTGATATCTCTTACTCTCATGTTTATAATTCTCAATTGCAAATTTTACAAATCCAATAACATCCTTCTGTATCAATTCAGGATTAACATCCATCTTAATCTTCAATTTTAAACCATTTTCAAAACTCTTATAAAGCAGCTGCCTCAAATCCTGTATCTCATTATGTGCCTCAAAATTATGAACCCTCACAAATATTTCAATCTCTCTCTTTTTAGAAAATAAATTAACATACTCAATCTCAAAATTCTTAATTCCGTATTTCCTAAAAAAATCTTCTGATGGCTTAACCTTTAAATACTTCGTACTCATTTTTCTATCTATGCCCCCTATTTCTTTTTCTATTTTTTATCAAATAACTTTAAATCAACTTCTATTTTCAAATGTTTTCACTAAGTTATTTTTCTTAATTTTTTTTAGATTATTTTAGTTAATAAAGATTTTTCTATTAATTTATATTTTTTTCTTTTTTTTACGTAAAGGGGATCAGTCACCATCCCCTTTACAATCCCCGCTCGTCTAAGCATTTTTTTGAAACAAAATCGAAACTCGCTGCGTAAAACTTCGCTCAAACAGTCGATTTTATTTCCAAAAAATCACGACACTTTTTAGTTTAATTATAATGATTAATTTAACTAAAACAAAAATTAGTAAAAATTTTGTCAAAAAAATATTTGCTATGATTTTTCGAGATTTTAATTTTTCAGTAAAAGACAACTTGTTTGAGCTTTTCTATCATATTTAAATTAATAAAACTTTACGAGATTAAAATAACTTTTGTTAAAAGCGAGTTTTGTCTTTTGCTGTAAAATTGAAATTCGGTAGCGGGAGTGCAGAGGTATGGCGTCTGATACCTCTGCGTTAAAAAAACTAATATTAAATAAAACATTTATTAATCAAAAAAATCTAAAAAAAAATTTAATTTAAATAAATTAACTTTATTATATAATTTTTACAATATTTTAGCAATACAATTTCCAAAAATAAAAACTGACTCATCTCTTTTAAACAAGCCAGTTCTTATATTCAATTTATTTTTTATAAAAAATTATTTTACAGAAGCCTCGTAGATTCCTTCGATTGTTGCTTCTAAAGTTTTGTTAAATTCTTCATCACTTTGCTGTGCTGATAGTCCTTCAGTTAATGCTCTTGAGAAACTTGCGATTATTCCTTTATTTTTTGAAAGAATTTCATTTGCTTTTTCTCTTGGATAACCTCCTGATAATGCTACCACTCTTACAACTCTTGGATGTTTTGTCAAATCTTCATAAAAGTTTTCAACTGTTGGCAATGTTACTTTTAACATAACATTTGAAGTTTCAGGCAATTTATCAAGATGCTTTTTAATTTCATTTTTTAATATTGTTTCACATTCTGCTTTATCAGTATTATGAATATCTACTTCTGGTTCAATTATTGGAACAAGTCCTGCAGCAATAATCTTATTTGCAACTTCAAATTGCTGATCTACAACTTTTTTAATTCCTGTTTGTGATGCCTTTTTTATAACAGAACGCATTTTTGTCCCAAAAATATGTCTTTCGTTTGCTCTTTTCAAAAGTTCATCCAATTCTGGCATTGGTTTCATTGTTTGAACCCCATCTTCCAATTCTTCAAGTCCTTTGTCAACTTTTAAGAATGGCAAGACTCCTTTTTCTTCCCACAAGAAATCCGCTGTATATTTTCCATCGATTTTTCTATCCATAGTTTGCTCAAATAAAATAGCACCTAAAATTTTTGTATCGTTAAAAGCTGGACTCTTTATAATCCTAGTTCTCATTTTATGAATCAAATCAAACATCTCTGCATCATTTGAATATTCATTTTCATCAATTCCATACAATTTCAACGCTTTCGGAGTGCTTCCTCCACTTTGATCTAATGCTGCAATAAATCCTTTTCCATTTCTCATTTTTTCCAATTTTTCGTTCATCATAACTGTCCTCCTCATTTAAAATTCAGAATTTTTAAAAATTCCTTTACATATTTTTATCATAGCACTTTTTTCAAAAATGTCAATTAAAATTTGAAAATAAAAATTAGAAATATACAACCGAACTTTACTTTAAAAATCTTACTTTTATAAATTTATTTTAAAAATTTTGAGCTCCTACTAATTTTACTTTTAATACTGCTGGCTGATAAATAACTTCCTCCGGCATTCCTTTGGCTTTTATTACAAATTTAAATAGGTATGCGTAATTTTTTGAATTTCTTGAAAGCAAAAGATTTGGGTCTGCTTTTCCAATAGTGTCAGACTGTCCCATCCAGTTGTATTCGTTTACAATTATATCTCCTACTCTGGAAGTTGAGCCTTGTTTTAATTCCATTTCCTGAACATATTGACCTTTTTTAAAGTCTTTCATTTTTTTTACCCCTTTAGGCATTATAGCTTCCACAAGCAATTTTTCACCTTCATTTGGTACTGCAACATAAATTTTGACATTTTCAATTTCAATATTGTCATTTAAAATATCAAAACCAAATGCAAATTTTGCTGATAAATTTTTAACATCCTTATTATCATAATCAAACATCACACCTGCTGTATTTGTTTTATAATTTTTATTTCCATTAGGGTTTAAAGAGGTAAACTCCATTTTTTCACCATTTCCCTTATCCAGATTCAAACTTTTTCCAGCAATTACATTATTTAAAGTTTTCCCAGCTGTTACAAATGTAAAACTATTTTTTTTACCAAATGCTATAATTCCCATTAGCAACATTAAACTTAAGATTATTCTTTTTAAATTAGACATTTTAATTTCCTCCTTAAATTATTTATGTAATAATATTTTATAATATTCCTTTATTTTTTACAAATTTATTTTTATTTCTCAAAATTTCCTTTAATTTCCCCATTGATTAGACTTTTTTTTTATGATATAATTTTTTATATAATTAATTTAGGAGGAAAAAATGGGAAGACATGGTACAATAGCTGGGCGTAAGGAAGCACAGGATAAAAAAAGAGCTGCATCATTTACAAAACTTGTTAGACTTATAACAGTAGCAGCAAGAGGCGGAGAAAATCCTGAATTTAACGTAGCCCTAAAACATGCAATCGAAAAAGCAAAAGCAATTAATATGCCTAATGACAATATTAACAGGGCAATCAAGAAAGGAGCAGGAACTGACGGCTCAACAGCCTTTGAAACATTAAATTACGAAGGTTACGGTCCTGCAGGAGTTGCTATTATTGTAGAAGCTCTTACTGATAATAAAAATAGAACTGCTTCATCTGTAAAGGTGGCTTTTGATAGAAATGGCGGAAACCTAGGAGTTTCTGGATCAGTTTCATATATGTTCGGAAGAAAAGGTGAAATTATTATTGAAAAAACTGACGATATTGATGAAGAAGCATTAATGGAAGTGGCACTTGAAGCTGGAATGGAAGATATGGAGACTCTAGAAGATAGTTATTATATCACAACTGAAACAGCGAACTTTGACGCAGTAGCAGATGCTTTAAGAAACGCAGGATACACTTTGCTTGAAGCAGATATTCAATACTTACCGTCTATAGAGGTTGACACTCTTAGCGAAGAAGATTTACAAAAATTAAGAAAGTTAATCGATACTCTAGAAAATGACGATGATGTACAAAAAGTTCATCACAACTATGCTGGAGAATTATAATAAACATTTATAAATTTAAAAATTTAAATTGCGGAATTATTTTCCGCATTTATTTTTATTATAAGTTACAACATTAATTAAATGTAGCAATTTACAATATTTATTGTATATTTCCTATTTAAATAAAAAATTTTATTGATAAAAAATAAAAAGGAGTTATATTTTATGAAAAAAAACGGAGAAGAAACAGTTACTCAGATAAAAAATATGAAAATTATTCAACGAAATGACTTTCAAAACTTTACACTTGATTCTGTCCTACTTGCAGACTTTGTAAAAATTAATAGAAAAACTAAAAAAGTCCTTGATATTGGAACTGGCTGTGGAATTATTGCATTACTTCTAGCACAACGTTCAAAAGCACAAATTATAGGTATAGAATTACAGGAAACAATGGCAAAAATTGCAAAGAGAAATACTGAAAACAATAATTTTAAAAGTCAAGTTCAGATAGTAAATGAAGACATTAAGAATTACAAAAATATTTTTACTCGTGACGAATTTGACGCAATTGTTACAAATCCTCCGTATTTTGAATTTACTGGCGACATTTCCCAGACAAACGATTTAGAGCAGCTGGCATATGCAAGACACAATATCAATTTGACACTTGAGGAAATTATAAAAATTTCTTCTTACTTATTAAAAAATATGGGCAGTTTCTCAATCGTATTTCGAAGCGAACGTCTAGTAGAAGTTCTGGCACTTTTACAAAAATACAATTTAGAACCAAAAAGAATGAAAAATTGTTACACAAAATGGAATGAAAATTCTAAAATTTGCCTTCTAGAAGCTATAAAGGATGCAAAAAAAGGATTTTGCATTGAAATGCCTATTTTTGCTTATGATGAAAATGGAAAAAAAAGTGAATATATCGAAAATTTATATAAATAAGGAACTGCCTTAAAATGATTAAAATTTTGAGTTTAGCTTTTTTGTCTAGAGCTGGATATATACTCAAACCTATTTAAAATTAAACTACTAAAAATTATATAGATTTAGGGTTTGAGTAAAATAGTCATAGCCTTTTGGGTTTAGTTTCAAATAAGTTTTACTATAATAAAACTATTTTAAAGTAAAACTGAGAATTTTCATTTAATTAGTTTCTGTATGAAATCGTCAGTTTGATATTAAAAGTCGGTACTTTTTATGTATAAAAAGAATATAAAAAAACAGCACTTCTTATCTTAAATTTGATATTGAATATGCTGTTTTTCTATTTTGACTCTATTTTCTGAATGTAATGCAATAAAATCTGTTGTTCCATAAAAAATCCGTCTTCTTTTCTTTTACACTTTCAGGTATACATTTTTGAATTTCACTTAAATCAAAATCTGTATTTTTATAATAATTTTTTGTAAAAATACTTTTTTTATATTGAGTTCCAATAAAATCTTCAGTTTCGTCTGCAATCATTATCTTTGAACCAGGTTTTGATACACGAATCATTTCTTTTACAGCTAGAGCCTTATCAGTAAAAAAATTAATTCCTCCCACATGAAAAACAATATCAAAAACATTATCTTTAAAAGGTAAATCCTCAGCACAGCAATTTACTAATGTAAGATTTGTTCTTTTTTTCCAGATAGAATGACATTTTTTTAACATTCCATAGGAAATGTCTATACCTGTAAAGTCTAAAGATTTTAAATCAATATTTTGAGGAATGAAATTTAAATCCTTTCCCGTACCGATAGAAACATATAAAACAGAAATGCCATTTCTCCATTCCAAATGTTTCATAAGATTTTTTCTCATTTCTGAAACTGTATTTCCATATCTGAACAATCCTATCCATTTTTCACCAAAATCATACCAGAATGATAATTTATCATACATATCCATATATTTTTTATTATCTCCTGCGAGATAGTCTCTGTTTACATATGAAAATATTTTCTCATCTCCTTTTAAATTTTGAATATCAATATTTTCTTTAATTTTTTCTAGAAATTTTTCCTTAGCAGTTCTCATCATAGCACTCTCTTTCAATTTTTTTATTATACAAACTAAATTTATTTATAGTAAAACTAGTTTAAAACAGAACTCAAAAATTATGACTATTTTACTCAAACCCTAAATTATATAATTTCTATCAGTTTAATTTTAAATGGGTTCGAGTATATAATAAATTTTCTGATTAAACAGATAACACTATATATAGTGCAATCTCTAACCAGTCAACTGATTGTACTACATTTTTTTCAAATTATCAATTGTTTTTACCTTTAAATATTGGAGAATTATCACATGTTATAATAATTAACACTAATTTCCTTTTAAAAATAAGAATAAATTTTTGTAATGGAATTGTTCAATAGCTAATTCATAATTATTTAACTTTTACCTTTTTTTATTTTCCTAGAATACAGCATAATTACCACAAAACCTTATCTTGCAGTAAAGATTTATCCTAATAATTAAAAATTGTGGCAAGATTGCCACGAACCTATAGCTAGCCTATGACATTTTCTGTACTGACAAAAAAATAGAAGCTGAATCAAAATTTTAATCATTTTGAGACAGCTTCTTTTTTATTATTCAAAATATTGTTTATTTTTAGATGTCAAGTTTAACTCTTTCAATTTGAGCACCAACATCATTTAATTTTAATTCTAATTTATCATATCCTCTATCTATATGATAAACTCTATTTACAACTGTTTCACCATCTGCTGCAAGTGCTGCCAAAACTAGCGCTGCTCCCGCTCTCAAGTCTGAAGACATCACTTCTGCACCTGTTAATGGTAATCCTCCGTTTATAAAAGCTACTCCATGTTTTATTGTAATATCTGCTCCCATTCTGTTAAATTCCGGTACGTGCATAAATCTATTTTCAAATACAGTTTCTTCCATTGAGCTTCCACCATTTACAAGAGTTTGAAGCAACATCATTTGAGGCTGCATATCTGTTGGGAATCCAGGGTGTGGTAAAGTTTTTATTTTTGATGGCTTTAAATCTTTTACTTTTCCTATTACAGTCAGAACATCACCATCCTGTTCAAATTTTGCTCCCATTGCTTCTAATTCAGATTTAAAAACTCCTAAATCATCAAGTCTTGCATTTTGAATTTTTAAATCTCCTTCTGTAACTAATGAAGCTATCACATAAGTTCCTGCCTCAATTCTATCTGGCATAATTGAATATTCCACAGCGTGAAGTTCTTCAACTCCTTCAATTTCAATAGTAGGAGTCCCTAATCCTGTAATTTTTGCTCCCATTTTATTCAAGAAATTTCCTAAATCAACAATTTCAGGCTCTCTTGCAGCATTTGAAATAACAGTTTTCCCAGGAGTTTTTACTGCCGCCATCATAATATTCTGTGTAGCTCCTACACTTGGAAAACCTAAAGGAATTTCAGCACCTTTTAATTTGTCTGCTTTTGCATGAATATATCCGTGAACTCTTGTAATTTCTGCTCCCAATAGTTCAAATCCTTTTAAATGCAAATCAACTGGTCTTGAACCGATTGCACATCCTCCAGGCAATGAAACAACTGCTTCATCTAAATTTGCAATCATTGGTCCCATTACTAGAAATGATGCTCTCATCTGTTTTACAATTTCATAGCTTGCTTCTGTTCTTTTAAATCCATTATTTACAATTTTATAAGTATTGTCATCTAATTTTTCTGTTTCCATTCCCAAATCTTCCAGCAGTCTCATTGTTACTCTTATATCACGTAAATTTGGAACATTTTTTAGAATGTATTCACCTTTTGCAACAAGTGTCGCTATTATTATTGGAAGTGCTGCATTCTTAGCTCCGCTTACTTTAATTACTCCATTTAATGGTGTTTTCCCTTTTATTCTAAATCCATCAACCACGTTTTTTTCCTCCTAATTTTTGACATATCGGACATTTTGAGCCAAACAATTTGTCCATAAATGTTAATTCTTTATAGTTTTTAGCATATTCAGGCATTTCTTTTTTTATTATATCTAAATGAAAATCACAAACTGCACTTTCCATAGCTTCAAAATATATATCTGGCAAGTGCTTTAAATGACATTTCTCAAGTTTTGAAGTTACAACAATTTCATCTCCAGCTTCATGGACAATTGCATCCTTTGCAACTACTACAAGTGCTATTTGACCCACACATACTAGGTTATCTATCATTTTATACGGCACTCTCTTTTGCTTAGCTATTTCAATGTATTTTTTTATATCATTAAAATCTGCATGTCGTGAAATAACCATTTTATCCACATCTTTATCTTCCAAAGCCTTTTCTATTTCATAATAAATTCCTTTTTCTTTTATCTCCTCAAATGTAAGGGCTTTGATAACTCTTTCTTTGTATTCTCCAAGAAATAAATTTTTTTCAGCTTGAGCATTTACAGCTCTATCTGTTACATCTTCTACACTTTTCATAACGTCTGCACTACTATTTTTATTAACGTTAACCATTTCCATTTTTTATTACTCCACTTCATTTAAAACATTATATTTTTTAATATTTATAAATATAATCAAAATTTATCATATTTTGTCATTATACTACTTTTTTATATATTTCTCAACTATTTTTTGAACTTTTATCTATTTTTAATAAAATCAGATACTATTTTGAGTTCAAACATATTTAAAATTAAAAAACTAACATTGATAGCACAAAGACAACTTTAAATATAAGAAATATTTGTACAAATTTTGTTATTTTAGGTATTTCTGACCTTCCTTCGTCTTTTCTTACTGAAAAAATTAAAAGTAAAAATAATATAATATACGTAATTGTACCTATCATAGAAATATTTCCTGTAAACAAATAAATTACTTCTAGCAATAAAAAGGCATATATTTTAAAAGTGGTTCTCTTACTTGTAAAAAATATATTTATCAAATTATAATTGGCATACATATATAACAAAATTAGCATAACAATTCCCAAATACTCTGTTATTATATCCATTTTTTTTATAACGAAAAACACAAAATATGCAATAATTGTTAATAATAATACTCTTAACTTTTCATCTTTATGTTTTTTTAACTCACGATTTTCCTTCATTTTTTTAGTCATCTCCTAATTTTATATTGTTATAAATCATTTTTAGTTTGGATTTTTCAACATGTGTGTAAATTTCTGTTGTTGTTATGTTTGAATGTCCCAGTATCTCTTGCACAATACGAACATCAGCACCATTTCCAAGCAGAATTGTAGCAAGTGAATGCCTAAAAATGTGCGGATATACATTTTTTTCAATTCCAGCGTTTTTTGCAATAGTCTTTAAATCTTTCCAAAATTTTTCCCTTCGAGTATTTGGAAAAATCTTAAAACTTTCACTTGCATTCTTTAATTTTGGTCTATAAATAGCCAAATAATTTTTTATTTCATTTTCTAGACTATCATAAATTGGTATTATTCTATATTTTGATCCTTTTCCAAGTACCTTTATAAATTCGTAGTCTTGATTTTCCACATCCTTTATTTCCAAATTTAAAGTTTCTGAAATTCTTGATCCAGTTGCAATTAAAATTTTGATAATAAGTTTATTTTGCATACCTTCAGGCGTATGTGGACAGTTATCTACAATTTGTTTCATTTCTTTTAGTGTAAGTATTTCAGGTAATCTATGTTCACGTTTTAAGGATTTTACCATTCCTGTTGGATCTTTTTTTATTGCTTTATTTAGATAGCAGAATCTGTAAAATGTCTTTATTGCCGATACTTTCCTTAATACTGAATTTCGTCTTAATTTTTCACTTATATATTCAACATAATCGAAAATATCCTGTTCCTTTACTTTCGAAAAATCTTTTTTTACAAATAAAAAAAATTGTATTAAATCTCGATTATATCCAGTAATTGTATTTTGAGAACTTCCCTTTTCATACTCTAAAAAATCAAGAAATTCTCTAATCTGCATTTTATTTTCACGTGTTATTTTTTTATCATTGTTTTTTGAACTTTCACCGTTTTTAACGTTACCGTCTATTTCTTTTTCCAAATTTTCTTTATCTGAATTAAGTTTTTTCTTTTTTAGATTATCTATATCAGTACTTTTTTGTCCCATAGCCCCATTATCTCCTTAGCGTGATTAACAGATGCTTCAGTAATATTATCACCTGAAATGATTCTTGCAATTTCTCTTATTCTTTCTTCAGTATTCAGTTCACGAACTTTTGTTTCTGTAAGACCATTTTCAATTTCTTTTTTGATAAAAAACTGCTGCTGTGCTTTTCCAGCAATTTGCGGAGAATGTGTTACACAGATAATCTGCGTATTTCTCGAAAGTTCTCTTAACTTTTCTGCAACTCTTCTTACAGTTTCTCCAGAAATTCCAGTATCAATCTCATCAAAAATCAGCACTGAAATATTGTCAACAGCTGAAAATACAGTTTTAAGAGCAAGCATTATACGTGAAATTTCTCCACCTGAAGCAATTTTGGCAAGTGGCTTGAATGTTTCTCCTACATTTGTTGCAATTAAAAATTCTGCATTATTTATTCCATGTGCTGTTATTTCTTCAGTTTTTGTAATTTCTACCTTGAATTTTGCATTTTCCATATTTAAGTCGCTTAGCTGAATATCAATTGTGTTCTGAAGACTTTCTGCAATTTCCATACGAATTTGGCTAAGTCTTTCACCATCTTGAAAATACTGGCTTACCAATTTATTTTTTTCAACCTTTAAATTTTCCAGCTCTTCATTTTCAAAATTAACTAATGACAAATCTTTTTCAATTTTATCTTTGTATTCAAGAATTTCAGTAATTGTTGAGCCGTATTTTAATTTCAGCTTATTAATTGCATCAATTCTTTCGACAATTTTTTCCAGTTTTTCGTCATCTCTCTCAACATCTCCAGAAAAATTATCTACAGAGTACGAAATTTCCTCTACTTCATAAAGTACAGACTCAATCTTATCGTATAATTCACTATAAGATTCTGACAAATCCGAAAGCTGCTCTAAATTTCTCTTAGCTCTTCCAAGTGCTGATAAAATCGAAAATTCTCCTTCTTTTAAAAGTTCTGAAGTTTCTCCTAGCTTTTCATTAATTTTTCCAGCATTAAACAATATTTTATACTCTTCTTCCAGTTCTTCATCTTCATTTTCCTTTAAATTAAGACTATTGATTTCGTTAAACTGAAATTCTAGAATATCTTTTTTTTCTGCAATTTTTTCTTTTTCTTCTTCAATATTTCTTATTCTTGAATTTAATTTTTTTATTTCATTTACGTTTTCACGAATTTTTTTAGAAAGTTCTTTTCCTTCATCATCAAGAAATCTGTCAAGTAAATGCAAATGATATTCTTCATTTAGCAAGAACTGATGTTCATGCTGTCCAACTAAATCAATAATATTTACCATAAGTTCTTTTAATCTTGACAAAGTAAGTCTTGCACCGTTTACGGTAATCTTCGATTTAGCGTTCCTGTCAAAATATCGTGTTATAATAAGTTCGTCATCATCTATCTCAAACCCAAGCTCATTTAACCTTTTTTTCTGATTTTCATCTAATTCAAAAATTCCTTCTGCAAAAAGGCTTTCTTCCCCATTCCTAATCATATCTGTATGACTTCTTTCACCAATTAATAGTGAAATTCCATCTAGAATAATTGATTTACCAGCCCCTGTTTCTCCAGTTAATGCAATAAATTTGTCATTAAATTCTAAATCTAATTTTTTGATTATTGCTAAATTATTTAATCTTAATTCCCTTAACATTTCTTCCCTTTCACTATTTTATTTTTTATAAGACAGAATCTCCCCATTTCAATTTTTGTCGGAGTATACTGTAATAATCACTGTTTATAGGTTTTATTATTCGAATTTTTTTCTTTGATAATCTTGCAGTTACTAAATCATTCTCCTGTATCTGAAACCATTGGTTTCCGTCGATATTTAAATGGACTGCATCATCTCTTGATGTTGCCTTAAAACTTAGAACTTCACAGCCGTTTACAATTATTGGACGCGCTGTTAGACTTTGTGGAGCAAGAGGTGTTATGGAGAGTGCATTTAGTCCAGGGTGAACAATTGAACCACCTGCTGAAAGCGAGTAGGCAGTCGATCCTGTAGGAGTTGCTACGATTATTCCGTCAGCTCTGTATTTATTAACAAAAATATCATTTGAGTAAACTTCAACCTGTATTAAATGTGCTTCGTGTCCGCCTTTTGTTATTACAAGCTCATTTAGTGCATAAAAAACATTATCTTCATATTTTACTTCTAAAAATGCTCTTTCTTCAGTTTTATAATTCCCATTTTCGTAATCTTGTAACATTTTTACTGCATTTTGAGGTTTTACTTCGGCAAGATAACCAAGAGAGCCCATATTTATTGCAAGTACAGGAATATTCCTTAAAATAGCTTCTTTTGCAGCAACAAGCATTGTTCCATCTCCGCCAAGTGAAATTATTAAATCAGCCTCTTCCACTCCAAAAACTTCTTGAATATCTTTTGCCTTTAGATAGTCATAAAAATCCTTTAATAAAGCTTCATCTCCATATCCACTTTTCACAATTCTAACTCTTTTTAGCTGTTTTTTGTTATTTAGATTATCATTATTTTCTAATTTTTCAGAATTTTCCATAATAAATACCTCTTCAAACATTAAAATTAAATTTTTAAATATTTTATACCTTTGTGAGATATTGTATCATTTTTAAAATTTTTTTTCCATTAATTTTAGAAAATAATTTTTAAAAAAATCATAGAGAAATTAATAACCACGATTTAATTAAACTTATACAAATAAATTGCTGTGAGTTACTTAAATGTTTGTAATATTATATATATTAAACATTTCCAAAGGAATTATTTTTAATTTGATTTCTTATTATTCAAAAAATAAAAAAATTAACAGAAGACAACAATAAGTCTCCTGTTTTTTATGCTTTAAAATAAATTAACAACTTTTAAATATTTCGAATTTATACTAAATTTTTCTTATTTCAAATAAAAATACTCATTTTTTTTGTAATTCTGATGCGAAGGTTTATAGTAGGCTAGCTTATCTCCAAAAAATGTACTTTTACCATTTTTTAAATCATTTAATAATTTTTTTGCAACTGCACTTCCTAAAACATGGATTGTCTTCGTATCAGTATTTTCTGAAATTTCTGGAGAGTCCCAGTTTACTTTTTTTCCAGGATCCACTTCAACACAATTTGCATAAATATTTATGTGGCTAAGACTAGAATTTTTATAAAAAGTTTTGTATGTTGATATTAGGCATTGCTGATTCTTCAGGTATTTCATTGTTCCATTTTTCATATCCTCTTCAATATTTTCCGGCAACTTTTCAAATGGAATTTTTTTTACAAATGAAATGTTTTCTGCTTTTAAAACCGACCCATTTGCAAAAATATTAAATGAAACAAGGAAAATAAAAAATATAAACAAAAATTTTATACCATTCTTCATAATTATTTCTCTCCTTCTAAATTTTTATAGTATTATTTAATAAATTCTATCATTTCATATCCATTTTTTCCATATGTATTTCCTTTAATTATCATATATTTTACATAAAATTTTGAAAATCAAATATTTTTGCTTTACAAATAAATAAATTCAAAGTATAATTATAATAAATCTACTTTATATCGAACTTATAAAGTTATAATTATTTTAAATTTTGTTAATTTTAACTAATTCGATATTAGATACAAATATATAATAAAATTAAAATTTAGGAGGATTTTTTATGAAAAAAATGGGAATATTACTGCTTATAGGAGCATTAATGGTGGTTAGTTGTGGAAAAGACAATGCTGGTAAAGAAGAAGGAAAAACTGGAACAACGGCTGAACAGACTGCTAATCAAGGAAAAGTTGATTTGAGCAAAGAAACTGCCGAATATAAGAAATATGTTGAAGGTCAGATTGATATGCTTTTAAAAGATACAGAAAACTTTGAAAAATTGTTGAAGGAAGGAAAATTGGATGAAGCTAAGAAAGTTTATCCATTAATCCGTATGGCTTATGAAAGATCTGAGCCTATCGCTGAAAGCTTTGGAGAATCTGATGTTAAGATAGATTACCGTCTTGTTGACTTTAAGGAAGAATTTAAAAATGAAGAAGGATGGAAAGGTTTTCATAGAATTGAAAAAATATTATGGGAGCAAAATACTACAAAAGGTACTGAAAAATATGCAGATGAGCTTGTAAACGACATTAAGGAACTAAAAGCAAAAATTGCTACAATTGAAGTGACACCTGATTTAATGGTTACAGGAGCTATCGACTTATTAAATGAAGTTTCAACTCAGAAAATTACAGGAGAAGAAGAAGTATTTTCACATACTGATTTATATGACTTTAGAGCAAACATTGAAGGAGCTCAGAAAATATTTGAACTATTTAGACCTAAATTAGAGAAAAAAGATGCTAAACTTGTAACAACTTTAGATACTGAATTTAAAGCTGTAAATGCACTTCTTGATAAATATATGACTGATGATAAGCATTACAAATTATATACAGAATTGAAGCCTGAGGATACAAAAGCTCTAGCTGAAGCAGTTACAAAACTGGGAGAACCTTTATCACAAATGGGAATTGTAATGGATGCAACTCCTAAAAAATAACAGATTTATTTGGTAACTAATATATTTAAGTATTATCAAGCAAGGGGGCAATCCCCCTTGTTAAAATTAATATTTAGATTATCAAGCACATCTAAATAACTTACAGTATAAAAAGAGGTAAAAATAATGAGTGATGAAAATAATAAAAAATGGTTTGATAAAAAAATATCACGACGTGATTTTCTTAAAAAAGCTGGAATGGTAGGAGCCGGAGCCGCAATTGGAGCAAGCGGAGCTGGTGCAATTTTTGCAAATATGTTTAACGATAAGGCAAATCAAGTTGTTGGAGATGAAAAAATCTCATTTTATGGGCAGCATCAGTCAGGAATTGCTACCCCTGTTCAGAAAAATGTCTATTTTGCAGTACTAGATCTGCACTCTTTGAACAAGGAAGAAATAAAGCAGATGTTCAAGGACTGGACTGATTATTCTCAAAAACTTATGAAAGGCGAACTAGTCGCTTCTGAACTGAAAAATCACCTTATCCCTCCTATAGATACAGGAGAAACTGTTGGATTAAACCCCTATCGCTTGACATTAACTTTTGGGATAAGCCCCTCATTTCTCGATAAATTAAAATTGGATAATAAAAAATTAGACGAATTTAAAGATTTGCCACATTTTCCAAGAGATCAGATAAAAGATAAGTATAGAGGTGGAGATATTTGTATTCAGGCTTGTGCAGATGATGCTCAAGTGGCATTTCACGCTGTGAGAAATCTTGTTCGTAAAGGACGTGCCTTAATTACTCTAAAATGGACTCAAGCTGGATTTCTTCCCATTGGAAACGGAAAGGAAACGCCAAGAAATCTTTTTGGATTTAAAGATGGAACAGAAAATCCTAAAAATAATAACGACTTTAAGAATGTTGTATGGTATGACAAGAACAACTGGCTCAAAGATGGAACTTATATGATAGTAAGACGTATTCAGATGCATCTTGAAACTTGGGATAGGACTAATTTACAAGAACAAGAGAATACATTTGGAAGATATAAGGAAAGTGGCGCTCCATTTGGGGAAACAGATGAATTTGCAACAATTGACATAAATAAAAAAGGTTCAGACGGAAAACCAATTCTTCCTATTGATTCACATGTTTATCTTGCCAAAAAAGCTGAAGCAAAAATAGCACGCCGTGCCTTTTCATATTCTAACGGAATAGACGAAGTGAGCGGACAGTTTGATGCGGGACTGCTATTTATATGTTTCCAAAAACATCCTGATCAATTCATAAAAATTCAAAATAGCTTAGGAAACGATGATAAACTGAATGAGTACATTACTCACGTTGGAACAGGTATTTTTGCCTGCTTTGGCGGAATAAAGGAAGGAGAATATATTGGACAGAAATTATTTGAATAAAATAAGTATAATGTTATTTTTGTGCTTTATGCTATCTTTTACAAATATTATTGCAAAGGAAAGTTACAGTAACCTCTATATAAAAATAACAGATACAACAACTGCAATAAAAAATAACAATCAGAATGAAGCAAAAAAACTTTTTTCTGAAATCAGGGAAGAATTTAAAAAAGTAAAAAATTCTGATTCAACACAAGGAAAAAAAGTACAGGAGCTTTTAAATAGAGAAAAATCAGCATTATCAGAAAATGACCTAAAAGAAGTAACAACAGCATTGCTTGCTTTTGAAAAGGAGCAAAATCCTGTTAATGACAATGAGGAAAAGAAAAAATTTCAGTCAAGAATGTATCCTGCTTTGGATATATTGGAAAAGGCGATTCAGTCTAAAAATGTGGAGCTTATGAAAAAAGAATATCTGAAATTTAATGGCGTATGGACTAGAAATGAAGGTTTTATACGAAGCAGAAGTATTCCTTACTATGGAAAAGTGGAAACTGCGATGTCCTTTCTTAGAAGCTCTATGGAAGTGGAGCCTTTTGACTATGACAGCACAATAAATTCTTTCAATGAATTGAAGTCTGCTATAAAGGATTATCTAGATGGAAAAAAAATAGAAAACAATGTTTCAACTACAATCACGTTGAAAGAAGCTGTGGATATGCTAAAAGATGCCTTGGATGCTTTTAAAGCAGGAAATAAAGCTAAAGGACAGTCAAAAGTTAAGCAGTTTATTCAAGTATGGCCAACCGTTGAAGGCGATGTAAGTACAAGAAATTCATCATTATACACAAAATTGGAAACTCAAACTCCAATAATTATGGTAAAAGGTGCTGAAAAAGGATATCAGGAACAACTACAAGGTTTAATAATAGAATTGTCGCAAATTGATACAAAAGCACAATATACATTTGTTGACGCAATGTTTATACTCCTTCGTGAAGGTGTAGAAGCACTTCTAATAGTTCTGGCATTAGTAAGCAGTCTAAAAGCTGCAAATCAGAAAAAAGGATTACGCTGGGTATATGCAGGAGCTACTTTCGGAATTTTAGCAAGTGTCATTATAGCATTTATGCTTCAAGCACTATTCCCTGCGGTATCTTCAGGAACAAACCGTGAGATTCTGGAAGGAATTGTAGGAATTTTTGCGGTTATAATGATGATTGGTATTGGATTCTGGCTACATAGCAAGTCATCTCTAAAATCTTGGAAAGACTACATTGACAGAAAAATGGATGTTGTTTTGAGCACAGGAAGTTTTATTTCAATGTTTGTATTAAGTTTTCTTGCGGTATTTAGGGAAGGTGCTGAAACGATTTTATTTTATGTGGGAATTTTACCGTTAATTTCTTTGCAGAACTTGATTATTGGTATTGTGAGTGCTATACTAATACTAGTTGTAATCGCATTTGTACTAATATATGCTTCTTCAAAAATAAAAATACATCAAATATTTCTTGTATTGACATGGACGATATATTTCCTTGCGTTTAAGATGCTTGGAACAAGTATTCATATGCTGCAAGTTGTAGGAATTCTGCCATTACACGTAGTAAACTTTATTCCAACGGTAGAGATTTTAGGAATTTATGCAAATATGGAAGTATTTATTTGTCAATTAATTTTACTAACTATAATTGCATTTGCAACTTTTAAAAGAAAAGATAAATAGGTTTTAAATATTTTTAACAATCGGAAAGGAATAAAAAATGTCTAAAATTGATGAACAGACACTTATAGAACATCTAAGTGAATTTAGGAAAAGACTTATTGTAACAATCGTATTTTTTATAATAGCCTTTCTGATAAGCCTAGTATTCTGCTCTAGTATTTACAAATTATTAACAGCTTCTTTTAATCAGAAATTAGTTGTTCTAGGCCCCAATGATATTTTGAGCATTTATTTGATGCTGGCTGGAATATGTGCTTTCAGTTTAACTCTTCCATTTGCAAGTTATCAGATATGGGCATTTGTCCGTCCTGCATTGGAAGAAAGAGAAGCCAAAGTCGTTTTATCCTATGTTCCTGCAACCTTTATACTGTTTATTGCCGGTCTATGTTTTGGTTTTTTTTTCATAACGCCTGCATTATTAAATGTGCTTCTTTCATTTGGAGATGATTTATTTAATATACAGCTTACAGCAAACAGTTATCTGACATTCATAATTCATACTTCCCTTCCACTTGGAATAATATTTGAACTGCCAGTTATTGTAGCTTTTTTAACATCGCTACACATTTTAACACCACAATATTTGATAAAAAATAGAAGATATGGATACTTTATTTTACTAGTACTCGCAGTAGTATTAACACCTGCCGATTTTATAAGCGATTTAACAATGGCAGCTCCCTTAATTCTACTGTATGAAGTGAGTATCCTTGTCTGCAAATATATTTATAAAAAAAGGAGGAATTACTAAAAATGGGAATTTTTAGAGATATCGGGGCACCAGGACTCATAGTCCTTATACTTGGTGCATTACTTATTTTTGGACCAAAGAGGCTGCCTGAATTAGGAGAAGCCATCGGAAAAATGATTCGAGAATTTAAAAAATCAGTTTCTGGAATTGATTTGGAAAAAGATGATAAAGTTACAGAAGATAAAAAAGAAGATAAATAAAAAAACAAGAGCAGTCTCATAACTATGAACCGCTCTTTTTTATAATGAAACTTATACAAAATCGACCTAAAAATATGATATAACAACTTTATGGCATATGAAAAAGATTATAGAAAAAGAATTTTAAATTTTTATTACGAAAACGGAAAAACAAAAACACTATTTTAGTTTAATATAAGTTCCAGCACATTGTACGGATGTATAAAATTTAAGAAGGAAACAGGATATCTTTTATCAAGAACACGGAAAAGAAAATTTAAGATGCTTGATCCTGAAAAACTTGATGAATATATGAAAAATCCAAAGAATACAGATAAATGCATCCGTGAAATAGCAGTTACTTCTGTTTTATTTAATAAATTAGTTCAGTTTTAAATAGGTTTTACTATACTATAAAAATAAGGATTGATTTTTATTTTTTTTATATAGCAAGAATCAATCCTTATTTATTTAGGTTATTAATAAATTGTATTTATCAAATTTTTTGAGAAGTTAATTAGATAATTGCCCAAACTCTTACTGGTAATCCGTTTGCATCACTGATTCTAGGTGCAGCTATGAATATAATTGCTCCTATTGGTGGCAATTTATCTAAATTATTTAATACTTCAACTTGGAATTTATCTCTTCCTAAAATGTATCTTTCACCTGCTAAATCTCCATTTTTAGCACATGTAACAGCAGCATCTGTATCAAATGTTTCGTGTCCAACTCCAGCAATATTTCGGTTATCGAATAAAAATTCTAGGGTAGAAATTGGCCATCCAGGTGTGTGTGCATTTCCATTTTCATCGGAATTTTCTAATGCTTTTAAATCAGGCCATCGTTTGCTCCAATCACTTCTAAATGCTACAAAAGAATTTTCTGGAATTTTTCCATATTTTTTTTCAAATTCTAAAATATCTTCGATACTAATTTCGTAATCATTATTTTCTTTTACTTTTTCACTAAGATCAATAACAACAAGAGGTAAAATAGTATCAGAAATATTAAAATCTTTTGCTAAACGGGCATTTTGTATAAAGTGTCCTGGATAATCAATGTGAGTACCAAATTGCCCTGGAAATTTGAAAGTTTGTATTCTTAAATTCATTTCTGAAAAATCTATAACGGTTTTATTAAGTTCTAAAACACCTTTTGGCATTCCTTGCCAATAAGGGCTTTCATTTGATAATTCATGTGATAATTCAATCCATTGATGATTTTTTAATGTTTCTAGTGTTTTCCATAAATTTGACATAAAATCACTCCTTTGTTTTATTTCATTTTTGATAATTTATTGTTCAAATATTTATTTAGTATTATTGTATCATAAGAGAAAAAATTTGTATAGTAAAATTAATATTTATGAGAAAAAAGAATAATTGAATATATGTAATGAATGTTTTGAAAGATTTTAGATTTTGTAGAATTAAGAGGGATTTTTGGAAATACAAAAGTTGTTATATCATAATTGTACTAAAGATTAGAAAAAAGTTTAGAAAGTATTGAGTTAATATGATGGCATTGAGATTAATTTTCTGATAGATTATTTATGATATTACTTGGCAAATGAATTTCTGAAAATAGTAATTTTTAAAAAATTTTTATAGATAGAGAATTGATTGTAGAAGCAAAATATAGTGAAACTTATACAAAATCGACCTAAAAATATGATATAACAACTTTATGGCATATGAAAAAGATTATAGAAAAAGAATTTTAAATTTTTATTACGAAAATGGAAAAACAAAAACACTATTTTAGTTCAACATAAGTTCCAGCACATTGTACGGATGTATAAAATTTAAGAAGGAAACAGGAAATCTTTCATCAAGAATACGGAAAAGAAAATTTAAGATGCTTAATCCTGAAAAACTTGATGAATATATGAAAAATCCAAAGAATGCAGATAAATACATCCGTGAAATAGCAAAAGATTTTGGCTGTGGAAAGGAGACAGTGAGAGTAGCACTGAAAAAATTAGGATACACAAGAAAAAAAAACAGACAAAATACAGAGAGCAGGACGAGAAAAAAGTAAATAGATATTTAAAAAAATTATCAGAAGCAGGTTCAGGCAGAGAAATAATCTATATTGATGAAACAGGCTTTAACGAATATTACTACCGTGAATACGGCTGGAGTAAAAGAGGAATATCTATTGAAGGGAAGAAAAGAGGATTAAGATATTCAAGAATAAATCTGGTTGCTGGAAAAATAGGTAATGCACTGATAGGGAGTATGATATACAGGGAAACAATGAAAAGTGAATTTTTTGAAGAATGGTTCAGGGAAATACTTTTAAGAGATATTGAAAAATTAGAGAAGAGAGTTCTAATAGTGATGGATAATGCCAGATTTCATAGAAAGAATATATTAGAAGGAAACGGGGCATTGTCTATTATTTCTTCCGCTGTATTCGTCGGATTTAAAAATTATGGGCTAATATGAAGAAAAAATTAAAAGACACAGCCCATAATTTTAATACACTAGAAAAAGCAGTTACTTCTGTTTTATTTAATAAATTAGTTCAGTTTTAAATAGGTTTTACTATATTTAAAATTAATTTACAAAAAAAAACCTATTTTCTATAACAACTTAATGTTTTTTAAAATAGACTTTTGATATACAGTTTATCTTTATTTCAGAATTATTCTCCTTCAGGTAAAACAAATCCTGCTATTAAATATGCAATTGCTAATAATCCTTCTGTAAGAACTGCTAATACAACTGCTATTATTCTTATTAAGTTAGAATCTTTATCCATGTATTTTGCAAGTCCATCACATACACCCATTATTTTTTGTCAGATGCTGATTTTGTTAGTTTTTTTTCCATTTTTCCTCCTAAATATTTTTATAAATGAAATTTCAAATTTTTTATTTCACATACATTATATCATATCCCTTATATTATATAAATTATTTTTTATACTATTCCCCTTTTAAATAACAGATTTATAATAAATTTAAATTCTCATACTTATTCATCAAAGGGTAAAAAACCTTTATTATCAAAAAGATTCTATCTTTTAAATAGGACTTAGTATTAGATCTTTTGATTAATAAATATTTTTTCATATTGTTATGTTTTTTCTTTTTATTTTCATAGAATTGTTTATTGCCACAAAACCTTATCTTGCAGTAAAGGTTTATCCTAATAATTAAAATTGTGGCAAGATTGCTACGCAATAACCTATGGCTAGTCTCTATTTAAAAAGTAAAAATTATATTTTAATTATTTGAGAATATTAGATTTATACCCTTTATTAGAAAAGTTTGTAATAATTTCGTTATTTAAATGAGGTTTAGTATAAACTATTTGCCTAAATTTTTAACAAAAGATTTAAAGCATATTGAAGGATTTTTATTTTATCTTTACAATCATCAATATTTTCAAATTCTAAATATCCTACTGTCATATACTGACCTGCTCTAAAATATTTTTTCTGAAACTTTTCATTTTTTAGTATATTTTCGAATTTTTTTATATTTTCTGGTTTATTTTCGCATTTTAGTATATCTTTCGACTCATTTTCTAATTTATTTTTTAATTTAGAAAAAAGTTCCTTACGTTTTTCAGAAGCAATTGTTACTTTCTTTTCGAAATCTTCTTTTGAAAGTTCTTTATTATTTTTATTTTTTTTAGGAACTGAATATTTTATTGCAATTATATTTTTCTGATTATATTGTTCTATTTGTAAATAAATATCTTCATCAGAAGTTTCTGCTAATTTATTAATTTTTTCTTCACTTAAAGGAAACCACCACATTCCCATAAATCCACCTGATGAGTTATTCACATAACCCCAACTACAATCTTTTTGTCTTCCAATAGCATGTTCTAATAAATTTTTTTCGTTTTTTAATTCTTTAAAAAATCCGATATAACAGTTTGAATTCCAGTCTTCTAAGTTTTTTTCTACATATGAATCTACATCTGCTTTTATGTTACTCAAATAATCATAATAATTTCTAAATATAGAATTCTTAATGTTATCCTCATATCTTCCGAATAATTCTAAAATTTTTTCTCTTCTAAATATTACATTTACACCATTTTCTTTTAAATTTTCCATATTATCTTCATCATATGTTTTATAATATACTGTTTTTTTATTTTTTTTTGTTAATTAAAAATTTTATTCAAAATTTACATTTTGCAAATACCCATGTAGTTTTTTCACTTCATTCATTAATTTATTCATTTCATCTTTCCCATCTTTTATATATTCTTTTAAATTAATATGTAAAATTGGTATTTCATAATCATCTTTATATTTGCAATTTTCTTCTATATTATTAATTTTTATTAACTCATTTTTATGTTCTTCAATAACTTTATAAATTTTTTTATATACAACTTCATATTTTTCTTTTCTTATATATTTTAAACTTTCATTTTCTGTATTGTATTTATGATAAAAATTCAATCTTAAATAAGGTCCTTCTTTTTTTGTATTATCCATTCTCCAGAAAATAAGGTATCTTTCACTTGTTTCAAAAATAGGAAGCCTTTTTCCTAACAAATTATATTGTGAAACAGCAGAACCATTTCCCTTATTTCTAAAACTTACTATCCTTTCTTCTGAAAAAATCTCTTTTAAAAAACAATATTGTGCTATGTTAGATTTTGCTATATTCCAATCCTTGTGAGATTCTGCTTTACATTCTAAATAATTTTTTTCATTTTCTTGAGTTCTTAATTTTTCTACAAGATACACATAATAACTGTCTAAAATTTCACTTTTATTTCTATATTTTTCTAAAATTTCTTTAAATATTTCACCTGTGATTATTTTATTAGCTTTCACATTTTTATCAGGACTGAAATGAAAACCTGTTTTAAAATAAACTGTTTTAACTTCTAGATTTCCATCAATTCTCAAATCTTTTTTTTCATTTTCATCTAACTTATTAATTTTTTCTTCATACTCTTCTAGTTGTTTTTTTCTTTCAGAAGAATTAACCTTATCTTCAATAATGTAAACTCTATTCAACTCTTTAAAAACAACTAATATATCAATTTTCTTAAATTGCCTTTTTATAAGAATTTCTTGATTATCAGAAACATTCTCTTCTCCAAACTCTTTTAATAAGTCAACAGCTAATGCTCTTAATTCACTATCCTCGTAATTTAACCAATTTAAACACCAACATATAAAAGCATCCTGTGACAGCTCTGACGTTGCAAAATTAAAAATATTGTTTCTTTCCATTCTAAATCCCTTCTTTCTATAATATTAATTAATTTATTTAACTGAATCTTCCACAATGTAAGCAATAATATTTATGAAATTTTCATTTTCTGGATATATTTGCAGTCCCCAAAGAAATGCCCGATTATTAAGAATATTAGTCATTATTTTAGCAATATCTTTTATCTGAGTCAATTCGATATTTTTTCCTGCTGTTATATTCAAAAATATTTTATAAGTTTTATTTTTATCAAAAGTTTCCAGCTTTAGTTTTAGGTTTTGCAAGAAATCATCAAAAGTTTCTAAATTTCCTTTTTCAAAAATTACGAAAGATTTTGAGGTTTTTTGAAATACAGTTTTTAAGTCAGCTAAATCAAGAGTAACCATTCCTTTTACTGTTAAAGTTTTTGTTATTCCGTTGATTCCATTTTTTAAATCTTCGGCAGATTTGCATTTTATGATAAAGTTTGTTTTTGAATCAAATAGGTCGGTATAGCCATTTCCAATATCGTAAATGCCAGTAAAAATGTCGTTTTTTTCAGTGTTTCTGATTATTTCTAAGGCAAAATTTTTATCATTTTCAAAATATGTGTTTAAAATTATCAAAATTACATCTGTATTTTGAAAATTTATTTTTAAATCTTTGTAGTCATTTTTAATTGTAATAATGTTTATATTTTCATGTGTAATTATTTCTTTTTCAATAGTGCTTAGACCCGTTTCTCCTAAATTTATTATTTTTATTTTTGGTATTTTTTCCATAAATTTTCTCCTTTTTTATAGAAATTTATTTTAAAATTTTGTATTCAATAACATAATCTCCCTGACTTCGTAGCCACATTTCGGCTCCAAAACTTCCATAAACTTCGATTTTTACAGTATAAACTGTAGTTTCCCGATTATTTCCCTTAACTATTTTTTTATCTAGTATTTCTGCAGTTGGAAATTTATCAAGCACATACTCGATATAGCCTCTGTATTTAAATTCTATTCTTGTAAAAGGCCCTGAGTGCATAAAATGTATATATTTTCTAAATTCACCATCTTTAAATTTTTTAGAATAATTCAAAATCTTAAATTTCTTGCCAGTATTTTCAATTTCAGTAATTCTATCAACCCTGAAAATTGCAGGGTATTCTTCTTTGTTCTCGATGTATGCAATTAAGTAAAAGTAGTATTCAGAAAACATTACGGACAAAGGCTTTATATTGTAATTTTTACCTTGTTTATCTTTTGTAGTGTAATTCATATTTATTAATTCCTGATTTTTTATATGCTGTGCTAAATTCCAGATAACTGTGAGCAGATTTTGTCCGTGCTGTAAAGGGATATAATTCGATTTTTCGCTATTGATAAGACCTTTTATTGTTTCTCTGTCATTTCCTGATGAGTGATTAATTAACTTATTTATTAATGTTTGAGTTTCATTTTCGTTAAATGCTCTGCTTTCAAGTATAATTTTACTTATTGCTAAAAGCTCTTTATTAGTAAAAGAATTTTCACTATTTTCTTCAAGATAATACCCTTTTTTAGATTTGGAATACTTTATTTCTGCTCCATTTTCTTCCAAAAAGTAGACTCTCAAAGTTTCTATATCTCTTTGAACTGTTTTTATATCAATGTTAAATTCGTTAGCTAAATCAGTTCCATTTAATATTTCCTTCTGATACAACCTTTTTATTATTTTTAGTATTCTAATTGATTTTTCTTCAGAATTTTGATTTTTCTCCGCCATAATCAAGCCTTTCGTACATTTTTTTATTCTATGCTTTAATTATAACTTTATTTCTTACTTTGTCAAATAATCAAAATTTTCTTTTCTAAAAACCAAATACCACCTTTTTTCCTTCCATCTTTAATATATTTATCGTATTCATCTTTTATATCTAAACTACCTCTCTCTTCATTAAATTTTTCTATTTTTTCTGTTATTTCATCCAATATTTTCTTTATTTTATTCACCGAAGTATCTTTATCTACTTTTAAATAAAATAATGGAACTTCTTTCTCTTTTAAGTCAACTTCTTCCAAATAAATTTTTTGAAAATCTGGAAATATATTTTTTAATTCATATTGAACTGATTCAAACATATCTTCTTGCAATTCATCAAGATGGAACCAATTTAACACATACAGTATATCAAATTCTCTATTTCTATTTTTTTTATATACACATTCTACAAAAAATTCATCTTTTATCCACTTTATACATTCATTATTTCTATATATACCATAATTTTCTCTTTTTTTATCAAAATGCCACTTCAAAATACGGTATAATGATAAAATATTAAAAGAGCCATAACCCTTTTCATTCACTTCTCGCATGAGCTGATTATAATAACTATCAAAAATACTGTCATCAATGTCTTTTCTAAAAGTTTCTAAAAATTCTAAAAATCTTTCTCCACCATACATAATAATTTTTTCTCCTGCTTCTTCTTTTTCATAATTAGAAATTTTATCAGGAGTAAAGTATACAATTTTTATTTTATCTGTCTCATTATTTCCTAAATTTTCATTTATTTTAAATAATTGAACTGCTTCTTGAGTATATTCAAAAAAATATGGTATAAATTCTTCATAGCAAAAACATTTGAAAAATATATATTTTCTTTTGTCCTTTTTCTTTCTATCTACAATTAATAAAAGTGTATATTCATCTAGAATTCTATTAATAAAATGCTCATATTTATTCGGAATATAATAACTAGAATAGCATATTTCAATATCTTCTGTGTCTAGTTTCTCTTTCAAAATTTCCTCAATAAATTTTTTTGCCATATTTCTTAAAGCTATTTTGTTAGTACTACCCACTGTATCAACATTTAACCATTTTAGCATCCAGTATAAAAAAATATCATCGTCAAATTTTGTATTGTAAAAAGCATCATTTTCAATTAATTTTAAATTGCTCATAATAATTGTCTCCTTATAATATTTTTTACATTATACTTTTTATAAAGGACATATTTTGTCTGTCTAAAAAAAAATTGTGTAATTCTCTAAATTTTAGAGTTTTACACAAATTTAAATTATTATTTTTATTTATTATTTCTTCGCAGTAATCACATAAATTGGATTTTCTGCCATCATCATATTAAAATCCTTAACTTTTCTATTTTTACTTACGATAATCTGACAAATATCCACATCTTTAAAATTGTATTTTTTCAGTTCCTCAACAGCCGTAGATATATTTTCTAGTACAATAAAGTTTAGTACTAAAATCCCATCTTCAACAAGGTTATCATAAGAATATTTTATAATTTCCACTAGATTTCCAGCCGAACCTCCAATAAAAATTTTATTAAACTTTGTATTTAAGTCTTTTAGTCCATCTGGAGCCATTCCTTTTATTATATTAAGATTTTCTAATCCAAATTTTTCTTTATTTTTATGAATCAACTCAACTGCCTCATCATTCCTCTCAATTACAAAAACTTTTCCGTTTCGTGCAAATCTTGCCATTTCCATACTAACAGAACCTGTTCCGCCACCAATGTCAAGACAAATATCATCATCTTTCATCTCCATTTTCCCAAGGCTTACAAAACGGATTTCCTCTTTTGTCATAGGAACTTTTCCTCTTAAAAATTCTTCATCTTTTATATGATACATTTTATCACTCCTTATTTTATATTATAGTTTAAAAAGAAAGCCAAGAGTAAATCCTAACTTTCTATTTTTTATTTGTTGTATAGTAAAACCGCTTTAAAGCCGAACTTAAAAGTTATGACTATTTTACTCAAACCCTAAATTTATATAATTTTCAATAGTTCGGTTTTAAATGGGTTCGAATATATTTTTAAATTAATTTTTTAATGCCTGAATTGGGGGAGCTACTTTTCCACCACGATTAATTAGGACAGAGCAATCTAAATTATTTATATTTATAATATCTGCTTCTCCTAAAAGTCCTCCAAACACTACTCTATCTCCAGCTTTTTTCCCAGGAACTGGGATTATTCTGACTGCAGTAGTTTTGCTATTTACCATTCCGATTGCCATTTCATCAGCTATTATTCCAGAAATTACAGCTTCTGAGGTATCACCTGGAATAGCTATCATATCAAGTCCAACAGAACATACACAAGTCATTGCCTCCAGTTTTTCAAGTGTCAAGTATCCTTTGCTTGTAGCTTCTATCATTCCCTGATCTTCACTTACCGGGATAAATGCCCCTGTTAAGCCTCCGACACGAGTTGCAGCCATTGCTCCGCCTTTTTTTACAGCGTCATTCAATATTGCAAGTGCAAGTGTTGTTCCATAAGCTCCGACTGCTTCCAGTCCAAATTCCTCCAGTACATTTCCAACACTATCGCCTACTGCTGGAGTTGGTGCAAGTGACAAGTCAATTATTCCAAATTCAACCCCAAGTCTTTCAGCAACTTCTTTTCCAATTAATTCTCCCATTCTTGTGATTTTAAAACTTACTTTTTTTATTGCTTCTGTTATTTCATCAATTTTTGCCGTTTTTGAAATGTTAGCAAGTGTGTGTCTTACAACCCCTGGCCCACTAATTCCAACATTTAGCACAACATCTGGATTTTCTACCCCATGAAATGCACCTGCCATAAACGGATTATCAGGAACAGCATTTGTAAATACGACAAATTTGGCAGCTGCCAATCCGTCTGCATCTTTGGAAAGTTCAGCCAGTTCCTTTACAGTTTTTCCCATCATTTTTACAGCATCCAAGTTGATTCCTGACTTTGTAGACCCTACATTTACAGAAGAGCAAACTCTGTCTGTTTCAGAAAGCGCCTTCGGAATACTGTTTATCAGCTTAACATCCCCTTTTGTAAAACCTTTGTCCACAAGTGCTGAAAATCCTCCAATAAAGTCAATTCCTATTGTTTTTGCGGCTCTATCGAGTGCTTTTGCAAAAATTGTGTAATCTTTGGCATTAGTTGCATTTCCAATTATTGAAATTGGAGTAACTGAAACTCTTTTGTTAATAATTGGCATATTATATTTGCTTGCTACTTCATCAGCGATTTTTACCAAATCTTTTCCATTTTCCATAATTTTGTTATAAATATTTTCTGCTGTTTTTTCGGCATCTGCATCAATGCAGTCAAGCAGGCTTATCCCCATTGTGACGGTTCTCACATCAAGGTGCTGCATTTCTACCATATCTATCGTTTCCAGTATCTCATCAGGTAATAAATTCATTTTTCCCTCCTAAATTTCTTATAATAATTGCTCTCGAAAAATTCTGAAAATTTATATTCTGTGCATCGCCTTGAAAATATTTTCATGTTGCAAGTAAACTCTTACTCCAATCTTTTCCTCAACCGCCTTAAACTCTTCCTGTAATCCTTTTATATCCGTATTTTTAGAAGCTTCCACAAGCATAATCATCGCAAAAATATCATTTTCAAACACTTTTTGAGTTATGTCTATAATATTCAAATTAAGTTCACTTAACTTTGTCGATACATTCGCAACAATTCCTGATTTATCGGCTCCAATAACTGTAATAACTATTCTATCGCTCATCTTCATACCTCCATCTTCATAAAATTTAAATTATTTTTAAATATGCTAAATTATCGCATAAATTTAGGTATTTAGCAAGTAGAAAATTTAATTGCTATTTATTACTTAAAGTGATATAATTTGTCATATTTAATATATAAAACTACTTAAGGAGGAAAATAAAAAATGAAATTTTGGAATTTTTTCAAAAGAGCTTTGATATACACATTAAAAGAAATATATTCATTTTTTCTGAAACTTTCATTATTAATATTTATAACTATCATTATTGGAATTTCAGCTATTGCTATTTTTAATTCAAAAGCTAAAAAGGAAAATGCAAAAAAAAGTTATGAGTATATACTCTTTAATGTTTCTGATGCCAATGAAGACAAAATCATAGGTTCAGACATTTTTTCAGAAAGAGAGAATCTATCTTATATGGATATCCTTCAGAGCTTAGACGACATAAAAAATAACAGGCAGGTAAAAGGTATCATTATTTCCTTGGATACGATAAACTTATCATCTTCAAAAATTGAAGAACTTTCGAAAAAATTTGAGGAATTAAAGGCAAACAACAAAAAAATATATGCTTTTGGAGCTTATATTACAAACGCTAACTATAAGCTAGCTGCTATTGCAAATGAAGTTATAATGGTTCCTTCCACTTCTGCTAGCTTGGATTTAACTGGTTATCATTATTCAGATATTTACTATAAAGGATTGTTTGATAAATTAGGAGTAAATATGGAAGTTGTGCGTATTGGAAACTACAAGTCTTATGGTGAAAATTATACTGGAAATGAAATGACTCCTGAATTACGTTCAGAACTTACAAGAATACTGGAAAACAGATATGATAAGTTCATCACTGATATTTCCAAAAATCGTAAGATTGATAAAAATGCACTAAACAACGATATTGTAAATGGAACTGATACAAGCTTGACACCATTTGCAGCCCGTGATAAAAACCTGGTTGATAAACTGGAACATTTTTCTGATTTCACAAAGCGTTTAAATATTCGTGAAGATAATGTAGCAGATATTACTGACTATTACGAAAAAAGGGTAAAAGATCAAAATATTGGAAATCCTAGAAATGGAACTATTGCTGTAATTTATGCTGAAGGTTCAATTCTATACGATCCAAATGGAGTTACAGAAGGAGTTATAACACCTGATAATATCCTTGAAAAAGTTGAAAAAGCTATGAAAACTAAAAATTTAAGAGGAATTGTGCTTCGTGTAAATTCAGGCGGGGGTTCAGCTCTTGCTTCAGAAGTAATTTATCAGGAACTGACAAAACTAAATATTCCAATTTATGTTTCAATGTCTGATACTGCAGCTTCTGGTGGTTACTATATCTCAATGGCTGGAAATAAAGTTTTTGCAAATAATGCCACAATTACAGGTTCAATTGGAGTGGTTTCAATGATTCCAAAACTTTACAATGCACAGAATAAATATGGAGTTCATTCAAATTCAGTCTCAAAAGGAAAATATTCTGATATCAATGACAGTTTTGCTCCGCTATCTGAAGAATCTCGTGCCAAAATTACTCAATCAATGGAAGAAACATACAAAGAATTCAAATCACGTGTTTCTAAAAATCGTAAAATTGATGAAAATACTCTTGAAAACTATGCACAAGGTAAGATATGGCTTGGAGATGAAGCAAAAAATATAAATTTAGTTGATGGAATTGCGAGTCTTGATGAAGTTATAAGAATAATGGCAAAAGATTTAGGATTACGACAAAATTACGCTGTAGAAAATATTTATCTGGAAGAAGATTTTTCAAAGAAACTAAGATCTCTTACAAATATGATTACAGAAAAATTCAGTTTATCAGCACAGTTACAAAAAAGTATGCCTCAAGCAAAAAAAGCATTTAGCGAATACGACTTTGCAGTACAAAATCAAAATAAACCACTGTATTATTTAACATATAAACTGGATTTATATTAATAAATAAATTTAAGCGAAGTGAAAAATTAGAACATTTATAAATAAATGCTTTTTGAAACTTCGCTTTTTATATCTAAAAAATACAGGATTATACGTTATCCTAAATTAACGTAAATATTTTTAGTGAGGATATATATTATATGAATAAAAAAGCAATTTTCAAATTGATTAAAGAATATTTTTTAATTGGACTAGGTACTCTTATTCTTGCAATTGGACTCCAATTTTTCTTTTTCCCAAACAAAATAGCCAGTGGAGGCGTAACTGGATTAGCACTAGTCGTAAACAGCATATTTGGATTTTCTACAGGACTTTTTGTAGCCATTAGCAATCTAATCCTATTTACTTTAGCCTTTATCGTGATTAGTGGGCAATTTGGATTTAAAAGTATTTATGCAACTGTACTTTTATCTGTTTTTCTTTCACTTTTTGAAAAATTTTATCCAAATTATACTCTTACAAAGGATATATTTTTAGCTACTGTATTTGGAAGTACTATTTGTGCTTTGGGAGTAACTATCATCTACTTATACGAGTCTTCTACTGGAGGTACTTCAATAATTGCTAGAATTGTTAACAAATATTGCCATATTGGCTATGGAATGTCTAGTTTTATCGTTGATGCCATTGTTACTCTGTTAGCAATTTTCGCATTTGGGATAGAGCTTGGACTTGTTGGGCTTTTAAGTGTCTATATAACTGGTTTTATTACCGATAAATTCATTGAAGGATTTAATTCACGAAAACAGATTATGATTATTACATCTAATAAAGATGTTGTCCTAAACTATATTCTAAAAGACTTTGACAGAGGTTGCACTGTTCTTAAAGGTGTTGGCGGTTTCTCTGGAACAGAAAAAGACATTTTAATAACGATTATTGAAAGAAGACAATTTATACAATTAAGAAAGTTTTTAAAAGAACATGACCCTTCTGCTTTTGTTACAGTTACAGATACTACAAAAGTCTTTGGAGAAGGATTTGATCAACTGCATTAACTTTATTAAAAAATTTATTTGACAAAATGTTTTTTTATGATATAATGTAATCAAGAAATATTTGTAATCATTTCAAATTAAAAATAATAATATTATTAAATTAGGAGGAATTATGTCTTTAATTGGAAAAAAAATCGAAAATTTTACAGCTCAAGCTTATCAAAATGAAGAATTTAGAGAAGTTAACTTTGAAAAGGATTTTTTAGGAAAATGGAATGTTGTAGTCTTCTATCCAGCTGATTTTACATTCGTGTGTCCTACAGAATTGGAAGATTTAGAAGATCACAGGGAAGAATTGGAAAAATTAGGATTTAATGTTTATTCAGTAAGTACAGATACTCACTTTACTCACAAAGCATGGCATGACCATTCTGAAGCAATTGGAAAAGTAAAATATACAATGATTGGAGATCCTACAAAAGCTATTTCAAGAGAGTTTGAAGTATTAAATGAAGAAACTGGATTAGCTTACAGAGGAACATTTGTTATAAATCCCGAAGGAAAAATCGTTGCTTATGAAGTAAATGATGAAGGAATTGGAAGAGATGCCTCAGAATTAGTAAGAAGAGCGAAAGCTGCAAAATTTGTTGCTGATAATCCAGGATTAGTTTGTCCTGCAAAATGGAAAGAAGGAGAAGCTACATTAAAACCAGGATTAGACTTAGTAGGTAAAATCTAATAGTTTTTAGGTTTGGTAAATTATAGAGTTTAACTATTTAGAAAGGAGAAAATATGGCTTTACTGGATAGCAATATTGTAGAACAGCTAAAAGGTTATTTTGACAATATTAACGGAAATATTGAATTAGTATCATTTCTTGACGATAGCGAAAAATCAAATGAACTAGACAGCTTCTTAAAGGAAGTTGATGTAATTTCTGAAAAAATAAATTATATAAAAAAATCATTTGAAAATGATAAGGCTGATTTAGAAAAAGCAAATATTACACGTCCAATATCTTTTACAATTTTAAAAGATGGAGAAAATACTGGAATTAATTTTTCGGGAATTCCTGGAGGACATGAATTTAACAGTTTTATTCTAGCGATTTTAGGACTTGCAGGATTAGGTAAAAAGCTGGAAGGAGAGCAGCTTTCAAAAGTTGAATCAATCAATAAACCTGTAAATATCGAAACATTTATTTCATTATCTTGTACACATTGTCCAGATGTTGTTCAAGCTTTAAATTTAATTTCGACAAATAATAAAAACATTACAACAACTATGGTTGATAGCGCTGTATTCTTTGAAGAAGCAAAAGAAAAAGATATTCAAGCAGTACCAGTTGTATTTATAAATGGAGAACAAAAATCAGTTGGTGCAAAAACTATGGAGGAATTAATAAATCTCGTTATTAATGCTTAATTACATAAAGTGAAAATTGATTTATCTAAAAAAATAAATATTTTAAGAAAAAACTTGTGAAATAAAAAATAGAATTTGTACTTCTAAACTTGTAAAATGAAAAAGTTTAGAGGTACTTTTTTAGTTTATAACAGATTTTGCTTAAAAAGTAAAAATTATATTTTAATTATTGAAAATATTAGATTTGTATTTTTTATTAGAAAACTTTGTAACAAATTCGTTATTTAAATAGATTTATACTCAAACCCATTTAAAATTAAACTACTAAAAATTATATTGATTTAGGGTTTGAGTAAAATAGTCATAGCTTTTTGAGTTTAGTTTTAAAGCAGTTTTACTATAGAATTGATATACTTAAAAATATGGATTTTATTTCATTATAAAAAAAGAAACTTAATTCATTTTGCTTCTGAAAAAAGTTTCTATTATTTTTTTATTATTAATTTCCAGTTTCTTGATTACCTGTATTGTTTAAATTTGAAGCATCGTCATTTACAGTATTCTCGTTGTTACTAGAATTTGTTGATGCTGGTGTTTCATATTCTGATGCATGTAATCTATCTTCAGGAACTTGATAATTATTTATCTTTTTTATAGTTACTAAACCAGTTTTATTAGAAATAGTTCCATTAACATTAAGAACAATAATATCTGTATCTGTAACTCCATATTTTTCACTAATAAAGTTATAAATTTGGTCTAATAACCCAGAATCATCTTTTACTGTGTAAGTAATTACTTTATTTGGAAATACCAAATTATCTTTTACATAGGTAAATGTATTTGTTGATTTTGTATATTGACCTTCAAAAGTTTTACTTATAGGTTTTTTTGCTGCTGTTCCAATTACAGATATTGTTAACATCATTAACATTAATAATATTTTTTTCATGAAAAGCCTCCTTTATTTAGCATTATTTGTGGAATCCTAAATCAGCGGGATTAACATCTCCTGAGATTTTTTTTACAATTCCACCTTTTTTTTCAAATTCATTTCTCATTAAAGCAACTTTTTTTATGAGTTCAATTGTATCATTTTCCAAACTGGAATTATTATATCGCCCTTTTGACCAATATTCAATAATGAGAGAACTATCTCCACAAATTATCTTTGTATCATATTTTTTGGCATAAACAAAAGCTGTGTAAATACCGACTAGTTCACCAAAGTTATTTGTTCTAGTGTCAGCGACATAATAATTTCCAAATTCATTAATACTTTTTTCGTTCATAATTTTATAAAGTAGCGAATTACCGTCAAAATCAGTCAATCTGACTTCCACACCGTTTCCACGTCCTGTTCCTGCATCAAAATAAATTGCATCACGCTCTAGTTCAGAATAGAGTTTAGTCAAATCACTTTTCTCTTTTTTTTCATAATTTGCTCCAGAATTTAACCATTCTTGTGCTTCAGAAAAATTTTTAAATGATTTATAACGGGCTTTTTTACCACTTACTTTTTTTTGACAATCTGTCCAGCTTTCAAGTATTCCATTTTCATTTGTATCTGTAATGAAATAAGCATAGAATTTTTTATTTTTTGCCATTTTTAAATAAATTTATTGAATTATAAATTCAATCCTCCATCAACTCTTAAAACTTGCCCTGTAACAAATTTAGACATGTCACTTGCTAAATACAATGCAGCATTTGCAACATCTTCAGCATCTCCCATCTTTCTAAGCGGAGTATTTGCAAGTACAGTTTCTACAACTTTTTCAGGTAATACGTGAGTCATATTTGTTTCGATAAATCCTGGTGCAATTGCGTTTGATCTAAGATTTTTTCTACCAAATTCTTTTGCCCAAGTTTTTGCCATAGCGATTACTCCACCTTTTGTAGCTGCATAGTTAGTTTGTCCTGCATTTCCATCTACTCCTACTACAGAAGCCATATTAATTACACTTGAAGCTTTGCTCTTTAATAATAAAGAAACAAAACCTTGCATCACATTGTAGACACCTTTTAAGTTAATATCAATTACTAAATCCCAGTCTGCTTCCTTCATTCTTTGAAGTAACGAATCTCTTGTAATTCCTGCATTATTTACAAGAATATCCAATCTTCCGTATTTTTCTTTGATTTCATTTGCAATCTCTTTTATATTTTCTCTATCAGTAACATTTAATTTTACGTGTGAAACATTTTCATGGCTGTAATCAGGATCAATTAAATCTCCAGAAATAACAGTTGCTCCATTTTCAGCAAATTTTAGTGCGATTTCCTTTCCAATTCCTCTTGAACCACCTGTAATTAATGCAATTTTACCATTTAACACTATATTTCCACCTTTCTTTTCCATATTTTAAGATTTATAATTATAATTCTAAAATAACTAAACAATTATTTTAAAGAATTTAAAACTTCAAGTTTTACTTTTGTAAGACCTTTTCCAGGATTTTCTATTTTTGAAAAAGCTCCATAACTCAAGTCAATTACACGTCCTTTAGCAAAAGGTCCTCTATCATTAACTTTTACAACTACTTCTTTTCCGTTGCTCAAGTTTGTTACTTTTACTTTTGTTCCAAATGGAAGCGATCTATGTGCCGCTACCATTTCATGTCTGTTATGTATTTCTCCACTAGCTGTTCTGCTTCCATGTAATCCTTTGCTATAGTATGAAGCAATTCCAGTTTGTGAATGTTTAGAACTTCCTGAATTTGAAGTTTTTTCTTTTGTAGAAGTTTTGTTTGATTTTACAGCATATAAATCAGCACTATTATCAACAGCTTTTATCATTTCGTTTTTTATGTAAATTATATTATTGTTATCAGTATTTATTTCTGCAGCCAATGATAGTGATACTACTAAACCTGCAAACAAAGTAACTATTTTTTTCATTAATTTTCTCCTTAAATAAAATTTTTATAACATCAAATTGTTATAGTGTTTAACATTTAAAAGGATTAATTTTAAAGTTTAAACAACTTCTACATTATACCATATTTTTAATGTTTAATTACTTTTTTTTTACTTAGTTATTTCATTTCAGGTTGTTTAACGTGTTGAATTTTAGGACTATTTACATTTAATGTTTCAAATGTATAACCAGCTTTTCTATATCCATCTATTATTCTTTGCAGAGCCTGAACTGTTGTTTTTTTAGCATTTGTATCGTGCATTAAAACATTAATATCAGGATGTGTTGTACATACACCATATTTAACCAGTTTTTCTACAGGAACATTGTTTCCAGAAGCATCTGTCGAATCACAGTTCCAGTCAAAATATACATATCCTTCTTTTGTCATTCTGTTAATTATAGCCGTTTTTAAAGCCTTAGATGCTATCGCATTGCTTGAACCGCCTGGAAATCTTGTGATTTTTACATCTAATCCTGTTGTCGATTTTACAGCATCTCTTATTTTATAAAGATCTTTAAAGAAACTTTCCTCGTTTGCATAAACTTCTTTATATATGTGTGAATAGGTATGCAACCCAAGCACATGCCCATGATCAATTATTTTTTTATAGTCGTTATAATTTTTTCCAATTCCAATTACAAAAAATGTTGCTTTTATATTATTCTTTTTCAAAATTTCAAGAATTTGATCAGTATGAGCTGAAGGCCCATCATCAAAAGTTAAATATACAGTCTTAATTTTTTTGTCAGCTTTCAGTTGCTCATATTGTGCTTTCACTTCTGCATTTTTTTTAGTAAGTGCAGCAAATTCAGCATTTTTTTTATCCTTTTCTTCCGATAATTTTTTTACATTTGATTTTAAACTATGATATTCCATATATTTTGAAGTTGTTCCAAAAATATGTACTCCTGCATATAAAAATCCAGCAATAGCTACTAATATTCCAATAAACGAAAATGTTTTTTTCATGTTTGTATCCCTCTCATTTCTTATTTATATTTTTTAATTAATTCTTCAATTTTTTTGTAACTCTCTTCATTATGTTTTATATTACCATCAAGAGCTTCTACTTCTTTTTCCAATTTTTGTTTATTCTCCTTTAATAATGGAATTTCCTTTTTAAATTTCTCTTTTTGTTTGATTAACACAAAATGTGAAAATGCAACTAACAGTATTGAAATAACAAGTAGAACAATTGCTGTTGTTGTTAATTTTCCATTATTCTTACCATCATGATCATCTCTATAATCATAAAGAAATTGTTGTTGTTTTGCCATTTTTTCTCCTCTTTTCTATTTTTTGTTTATTAATTTTTTTATTTTTTACCTTTAAAAACTATTATTTTAATATTTTTAAACTAAATATTAAAATTAATTGTATAATAGTAAAAAAGACCTCTTAAAAAAGAGGTCTCATAAAAGGGGGGGTTAATTGAGGTTTCAGATCTTTTAATCGATCTGAATATAGTATACACCATAATCATTAAACCACCATTAAATCAAAATTGTTTTTTGATTAATTTGTTTCTCTTTTTTAGTAAATATAACTTTATTATTAATTTTTATAAGAATTATATCAATAGGTTTTACATTCTATCTACTGTATTTATTCCAAGAAGACCGAGTCCTTCCTTTAAAATAAATGCGGTTTTTTCAGCCAGCAAAATTCGTGCATCCATAACTTTTTTATTTTCTTCCTTTAGAATAGAATTTGAATTATAGAAATTATTAAATAATTTTGCTATGTCAAATAAATAGTCTGCTATTATGTTTGGACGATAACTTTCATAAGATTTTACAACTGTTTGTGGAAATCTCAGAAGCTCAACTGCTAATTCACGCTCAACACCATTCATATTTTCCAAAATAATATCTTTATTTTCAACATTGATATTTTCTTCCTTCAATTTTCTGAAAATGGACATAATCCGTACATAAGTATATTGTAAATAAGGTCCTGTATTACCTTCAAAACTAAGTACCTTGTCCCAAGTAAATGTTATATCAGAAGTCCTGTTCTGGCTCAAATCAAAGTATTTTATAGCTCCGCTTCCCACAATTTCAGCAATTTTTTCTTTTTCTTCTTCTGGAATATTCGGATTTTTTTCATCAATTACTTTTTTTACTTGAGTTTTTGCCTCATCCAGCAAATCAACAAGTCTTATTATATTTCCGCTTCTAGAAGAAAAAATCATTCCATCACCAAATCTCATAATTCCAAATACAACATGAGTCTTTTTGTAATTATAAGGTTCTCCAAGCATTTCTCCAATTTCAAAAACCTGCTTAAAATGATTTTGCTGCCTATCGTCAGTTAGGTAAACAGCTTCGTCTACATTTAATTCATCTTTTCTAAATTTCATTGTAGCCAGGTCAGAAGTTGTATATAAGAAACTTCCGTCTTTTTTCTGTACAATTGCAGGTGACAGCTTGTCATTTTCAAAAAACACAACCAATGCTCCCTGATCTTCACGTGCAATACCTTTTTCTTTTAATTCTTCCAGTACAGCTGGCATCATATCATTGTAAAACGATTCACCATAATAATAGTCGAAGTTCACACCAAGCCTATCATAAATTTTATTGTATTCTTTTAGTGAAATATCTATAAATTCCTTCCACAATTTTTGATTTTCTTCATCTCCAAGCTGTAATTTTTTCAGTTCTTCACGAGCTTCGTCCTCCAAAGCAGGATTTTTTTTAGCTTCATCAGAAAACTGCACATAAATTCTTTCCAGTTCACCAATCGGATCTTCTTCGTAGGACTTCTTATTCAACCAATTCTTATAAGCTACAATGAGTTTTCCAAATTGTGTCCCCCAATCACCAATGTGATTATCAGCAAGTGTATGAAAACCTAAAAATTGCAAAGTTCTCTTGACGGAATCACCGATAATTGTACTTCTCAAATGTCCAATGTGCATTCTTTTAGCAATATTAGGCGAAGAATAATCAATTATTATAGTTTTATCTGTATTTAAAAAAGAAAAATCATATTTTTCATTTTCCACTTTTTTTAATTCTTCATTCAAAAAGTTATTTTTCAAATAAATATTAATAAATCCTGGCCCTGCAATTTCCAACTTTTCAATAGTATCATTTTCTTTAAAATTATCTACAAGTGTACTTGCAATCTCTCGTGGATTTTTACCAATTAATTTTGAACTAACCATCGCAAAATTTGTCTGAAAATCTCCAAATTCTCTTTTTGTGGAATTTTGAATATCGACTTTTTCTGTATAATCAGCACCAAAAATATTATTTATATTTTCTGAAAATAATTTTTTTAACTTTATTGTCAACAATTCCATTATCTTAAAAACTTTCTTCCCTTCCTTTCATAGATTTACGTTAATTTTAGGATAACGCATAATCCTTTTATTAAAAAATATTTACTTGAATATTATATAACAAATTTAATAAAATTTGAAGAGTTTATTTATTATTTGACTAAATAAAAAATATTAAATTTTTTTAATTAATGTTTCCTTTTTCTCATTTGATAGCTGTTTATTAATTATATTTAAACAAAAACTATGAAATGTATATCAGTATTTTTAGCATGATATTAAAATAAAAATTGACAGAAAAAATAAAAAATGTTAAAATGTTTTGAAATTTATACATATAGTTAAGATTTAAAAATTAAACAAGGAGAGAGTATGCTATTTAAAGAGACAGAAAGATTTTTAAAAAGAATATTAAAGAAAAAATACAAATATACAAAAATGTTGTTAATAACATTTTTAATGACAGGTGGATTGGGAATGGCAGCGCCAATAACACCAAATGCGAATGGAGAATATATTGTAAATTCAGGTACAGGAGATGGAGAAATTTTAAATTTTTCTAATTCATACAATTCACATGGAGCATTTAGAATTAGTGAGGGTAAAAAATTTACTTTGAAAGGATACGGAGATATTGATGCGACAACGCAAGCGCCTTTGTTTACACCTAGAACTGCAATAACAGTCACAAATTCAAATACAGAATTTGAGGCAACAGGTACAGGTGTAGGCGGGGATTCTGTTGAAATATCCATTCTTCCCTCAAAAGAAGCAATTTTATATACAGTAACAGATCCAATTACTGGTGTAAGTTCTAGTGCTATAAATCAAAAAGTAACTTTAAAAGATGTGTTTATATGGGCACCAAGAAATTCGACAGAATCTACTGTGAAAGTTGAAGCAAAGAATGGAAAGAGCATAAAAAATGCAGAACTTAATTTAATTGGTAGTAATGGTTTTAAATCACAAATTCATTCAAATAATAGTGGCTGGGTAGTTGAAGTTGAAGCTGATGAAACAAATGGAGTTTATTCAGAATTAACAGTTAATGGAATAGATGATGGTACTGAAGGTGATGGAGGAACGCAAATATTAGGTTTAATGACAAAACATGGAAAATCTGTTTTAAATGTAAATTTAATAGGTGGAGCATATTGGGGATTAAGTAAAAATAATTCAATTTCTGAACAAAGAGCAACACTTAACTCATTAAATATAGGTAGTAATTCCTTTATATCATTTGATGAAAATAATGTTACAGAAAGTGATGGAGTAACTTCAATTTATTATATAAAATTAACATCTGATGGAATTAATAATGATGGAACTCTTAATAACAGTGGACTTATTCAACTAAATAGTGATTCCAGTAAAGATAAACTTATTATAGAAGGAAATTATCACGGAAATAACGGTACAATTGAAATGAATACTCTTTGGAATGCTCCAGGGGATGAAAATGGAGCAAATTCAGAATCAGATTTAGTTTACATTACGGGAAATGCTACAGGTACAACAAAGGTAGTACCAGTTTATATTGATGACACTCCAGCAGAAAATCAATTTGATAATTATATTCCAGGAAATGTACAACAATTATCACAACGTATAAACAGTGTACCGGTTGTAAAAGTAGCTGGAAAGTCTACACCAACTACATTTACTGGAACAGCAAGAACAGCCGGAGCGGCAGAGGCTCAACTTGCGAGCAGACAAGTTAATGGTATTTGGGAATACTACTGGACTATTGCACCTCTTGGAAGTTCTGGAGCCACTGCTGGAGTGATTGGTGGGGCTGGAAGTAATGGAAGTTCAAGTTCGAGCCGTCCAATTTACATTATGGCACAGCCAGTGTCGGCTTATGTATTAATGCCAAAAATAAATATGGAAATGGGTTATTCTTCTGTTGGGACTTTAAATGAAAGAAGAGGAGAAAACCAAATATTAGATTTAGAAAATCTGTCAGCTGATAAAGGACAGTTATGGACAAGAATTTATGGTAGTGGTGTGAGCGAAAAAGGTAAGGAAAGATTTGAATACGAAAGTAATCTTTATGGAGTGCAGCTGGGGCATGACTTTAAAATAAATAAGGATAAAAATGGGCATAATCATTTATTAGGTGGCTATATTTCATATAATAGGGCAAGTGCAGATTTTTTTGACAGATACCGTACTGAAAATGGAAGAATTTCTGATGATAAATATACAGGTAAAGGAAAAGCGGAAAGTATTTCATTAGGTATTACAAAAACAAAATATACAGAAAACGGCTCATATTATGATTTAGTAGGACAAATTTCATATTTACAAAATAAATATAAATCAAGAGATGACTTTAACGCAAAACAAAGAGGATATGGATTATTATTTTCAGGAGAAGCTGGAAAATCATTTGGAATTGGAAAAACTGGGACATGGACAATTCAGCCACAAGCACAGTTAATATATCAGTACTTGAACACAAAGTCGTTTAATGATGGATTGAGAAAAGTCAGTCAGGATAATAGAAATGGATTACGTGGAAGAACAGGAATCAAACTTTCTTATAATGGAAATTCAGATGAGGGGCGAACAAATACATATTATGCTGTAGCAAATGTTTGGCATGATTTTACAAAATATGAAAATAAATACACAAACATAGGTTCTGACAAAGTAACTGAAAAACTTGGTACAACTTGGGGAGAAATAGGGTTAGGAGCGCAAGCGCCATTGGGACAAAAAAGCAATTTATACATTGACACGAGATATGAACAGTCATTTGGTAATTCAAGACGTTCTGGATTCAGAGGAACAATTGGATTTAAACATACTTTTTAATAAAAAATTTTAGTTGATTTAAAATAACTTATGTGGTATAATTATTTTGTAAAACTAACTAACATTTGGAGATAAAAAAAGAGAGTGTCGCATCACTCTCTTTTCCTTTTACAGGAATTTTTCAATTAAGTATCTCAATAGTTCCAGTAAAATTAGTAAAAGAATTTTGATAGTTTCTTTTACTCTCATCTTTATTCACCTCCTAACATTCGGAGTTAATATATTATAACATAAATTTTATTTAATTAAAATTATTTTTTAATAAATTCAGAAGAGAATTAAAAATAAAAATATAAAAAATTAATTTTTCATTTATTAATATAATTAAAATAAATAAATCCATCATCTGTAATACTCATTTTTGTAATGCTTCCGTTATCTATCTTAAATTTCCAGTATCCATCCAAATTGCAGAATAGATAATAGCTAATTAAGGATTGGATAACTCCCGCATGAGCTACAATAAGTATTCTTTTGTTTTGATAATCTTTCTTTATTTTCTCAATTTTTTTTACAATTCGTTTTTGCAAATCAGAAAGGCTTTCTCCACCTTCTGCCTTAAAATGTTTCCAGTTATTTTTCATTTCATTGATATAATGTGGGAACTTTTTTTCTATCTCTTTGTAAGTTTTCCCTTCAAGTATCCCAAAATTCAGTTCTCTTAGGTTTTCAGAAAAATGCTTTTTTATATTTTTGTCAATTTCCAAAAGTTCTAAACTTTCTCTACATCGATTTAAGTCACTTGAAAATATTATATCTATTTTTTCACTCAGTTCTTCAAGTTTTTTTTTCGTATTTTTTAACTGATTTATTCCTGTTGTATTCAAGTTCGGATTTAGATGTCCGTAATATAAATGTTTTTTATTATGGTCAGTTTCACCGTGTCTTATAAATAATATTTCTGTCATTTTATTCTCCTCTTTGACTATCTTTATTTTTACTGTATTTTATTTAGTTATCGTAAAACAATCCCTAAAAATAGTACTAATATTGATGTTAATTCAAGAGAAGCTCCCATTGTATCGCCAGTTATCCCGCCAATCTTTTTTCGTACATTAAGCATAAATAGAATTATAAATAGAAGTGCGATAAATAAAGCAATACCGCCTTTTGTTCCAATTATAAGAAATACTAGAGCATTTGTCAAAATAAGTGAAAAAATCACTTCAAAAATACCATTTTCAGAAATTATGGCATTACTCATTCCAGATTTTCTAGCATAGTCAGAAAGACCAGCATTTACCGATGTTGAAAGTCTTGCAATGATTGGAAAAATTATTAGATATTTTGGGTTTATTGTGATAATTTCAGAAATTATAGTAATTTTTGTAATAAAATATAAAATTAATATAACTGTTCCATTTGTACCGATTCTTGAATCTTTCATAATTTCCAGCATTTTTTCTTTCTTAGCATAGCTAAAAAGTCCATCAAAAGTATCAGCAAGTCCATCAATATGGATTATTCCAACAGCTAAAATTTCTATAATTATAATAAGTACAGCAATTATCACTTTATTATAAAAAATATTTTTTAGATAGACTGTAATTAAAAAATTTGAAAAATATAAAATTAAGCCAATGATTAAGCCCACCAATGGAAAAAATTTAATTGACTTTCCTAATTTTTTCTCACTATACTCTACTTTTATTGGTATCGGAATACGTGTCATAAATTGAATTAAGATAATGAATTGTTCAAAAAAATTTTTTATGTATTTCATAACAAAGCTCCCTGTATTTTATTTTTAGAAATTTTTCTATATTTTATCATTTTTGTAAAAAAAAATCACGTTATTTCTATATTTTTAGTGAAAAAAATATTATGTTATAAATCGCTTGTTTTTCTACTTATAATATGTTATCCTATTGTCATCAGAAAAAAGTGAAAGGAGCATTAAAATATGTGGTTTCCATTATTTATAAACTTGGAAAATAAAAAAGTTCTTGTTATTGGAGGTGGAAAAGTTGCACTAAAAAAAATCAAAAAAGTTTTAGAGTATGGAGCTGATGTTACTGTTGTTACTGATAACATTAAAGAGCAAAGTATATTAGAACTAAAAAATTTAAAAATAGAAGATAACAAGAAAATCGAAAACAATAAAGATGAAATTGAAAAACTTGTAAAAGATTTCTTTCTAGTTATTTCAGCTACAGATGATGAACAGCTGAATGAAAATATAGCACAAGTTTGTGATTCTAAAGAAATATTAATTAACAATGCATCTTCAAAAACTAAAATGAACGCAATGTTTGGAGGAATTGTAAAAAACAGCGAATTTCAAATTGCAATTTCTACGAGCGGTAAAAACTGCAAACGTTCACGTGCTATGAAAAGTGAAATTCAAAAAGTTCTTGACAAAATAGAAAAATAAATGTTCAAACTTTAAATAACGAAATGAAAAAAGGTGAAACAAAAATGTTTAAAAGACATAGAAAATTACGAAAAAATGAAGTGATAAGAAATCTTGTAAAAGATGTTTATGTCTCAAAGGAAGATTTGATTTATCCAATTTTTATTGAAGAGGGAGAAAATATCAAGAACGAAATCCCTTCAATGCCAGGAATTTTTAGATACTCTATTGACAGGCTTTCCGAAGAACTGGATGAACTGGTAAAATTGGGGATAAATTCGATTTTGCTTTTTGGAATTCCTAAAAAAAAGGATGCCTGTGCAACAGAAGCCTACAATGAAAATGGTATTATTCAGAATGCAGTTCGATTTATAAAGGAAAAATATGACAATTTTCTTGTAATCTGTGATATTTGCTGCTGTGAATATACAAGTCATGGCCATTGTGGTATTCTTGATGAAAATGGTTATGTAAAAAATGATGAAACTTTAGAAGTTCTTGAAAAAATAGCACTCTCCTACGCAAAGGCTGGAGCAGATATTGTAGCACCTTCAGACATGATGGATGGACGTGTGGAAAAAATTTCCAATGTTTTAGCTCAAAATAATTTTGAAAATATTCCAATAATGGCTTATTCAGTAAAATATTCATCAGCATTTTATGGACCTTTTAGAGATGCAGCAGATTCAGCTCCTCAATTTGGAGATAGAAAGTCTTACCAAATGAATTTTCAATATTCAAAAGATGCGATAGACGAAGTTGCTGAAGATTTACGTCAAGGAGCGGATATTATAATTGTAAAGCCTGCAATGGCATATCTTGATGTTATAAAAAAGGTAAGTGATAAATTTGAAATCCCAATCGTAGCTTACAGCGTTTCGGGAGAATATTCAATGGTAAAAGCTGCAGCTGTAAATGGATGGATTGATGAAATGAAAATTGTCATGGAACAGATGTATGCGATGAAAAGAGCTGGAGCAAACGCTATTATTACTTATTATGCAAAAGAAATTGCAAAATATTTAGAAAATAAATAAAAAAACAAGAAAGAGAAAAAATATGAAAATAGTTATAGCAGGAGCTGGTGTCGTTGGTGAATCGCTTTGCAGCGAACTTTCAGCTGAAGGTAACGATGTCATTTTAATTGAGAAAGAAGAAAAAGTATTAAATAAGCTTGTAGAAACTTACGATATAACTGGGCTTGTAGGAAACGGAGAGTCTTACGAGACTTTACTTGAAGCTGGTGCAGACAGTGCGGATATTTTTATTGCTGCAACAGAATCAGATGAACTAAATATAATCTCTTCAATAATAGCAAAAAAAATTGGTTCAAAATTTACTATAGCAAGAGTAAGAAATCCTGAATACAGTTCAAATATGCAATTTGTAAGGGAAGGACTTGGAATTTCCCTTATGATAAATCCTGAAATGGAAACTGCCAAAAGTATTGCAAATAAACTGATGTTCCCAGTTGCCTTAAGTGTAGAAAACTTTTTTGGACAAAAAGCCAGCTTTATTTCAATAAAAGTTGAAAAAAATAGTTTTCTGAATGGGACACAGTTAAAAAACCTTGAATTTAGTACAAAAGACAAGGTTATCATCTGCACTGTCAGAAGAGATGAAAATGTCTTTATTCCAACTGGAGATTTTACTATCCTGGAAGGAGATATTGTCTATGTTGCAGGTTCTATGGAAGCAGTTCATAAATTTTATGATAGAATTGAACAAAGCAACTTAAAAATCGGATCTACACTGCTTATCGGCGGTGGTACAATTTCTCATTATTTAATTGGAAAACTTATTGAAAACAAAAACAAGGTAAAAGTCATAGAAAATGATAGGACACGTGCAGAAAAACTGAGTGAAGCTTATCCAAAAGCAATTGTAATAAAAGGAGATGAAGCCGATCAGGAATTCTTAGTACAGGAAGGAATAAATAACTATGATGCAACTGTAATTCTTACAGATAGTGATGAAGAAAATGTTGTTATTTCAATGTTTGTAAACTCCATAACAAATTCTAAGTTAATTACAAAAATGAATAGGACATTGCTACTTCCTATACTTGAAAACAATACTAGAACATCAACAGTTGTGCCCAAAAAAGTTATTTCTGACATGATAATAAGAGTTGTAAGATCAAAAACAGATATGCGAGGATCCACAATGAGTTTTTTATACAGGCTGGAAAACCAGGTGGAATTTATTACTTTCGAAATCAATGAAAATAGTGCTGCTGTTAATGTTCCGCTAAAAGATTTAAAATTAAAAAAAGGAATATTGATTGTAAGTATATTACGGGACAATAAAATGATTTTTCCGGGAGGAAATGATGCTATCAAAAACAATGACAGCGTAATGATTGTAGCAATAGCATCTTCTATCGAAGATTTTGACGATATTTTAGAATAAAACTGTAAAATTTAAATATATTCGTATCTAAAATTTAAGTCCAAATTCACTTAAATAAAAAAAATCGAGTATATTAATTTAAGGAGTAAAAATGAATAAAAGAATGATAGGTTTTATAACTGGAAAAATACTTATACTTGAAGCTGGATTAATGGTATTGCCTTTAATCATAAGTTTTTTATACAATGAAAATGCAAAATATAAAATTGCTTATGGCTCTGTAATACTTCTTCTTCTAGCAATAGGTTTTCTTCTCTCTATGAAGCTTCCTGAAGATGAACGGATTCAAGGTAGGGAAGGCTACATAATAGTTTCTTTGTCTTGGATTTTGATGTCTGTTTTTGGTGCATTGCCATTTGTATTCACAAAGGAAATCCCTTCTTTTATAGATGCGTTTTTTGAAATTGTAAGCGGTTTTACAACAACTGGATCTAGCATAATACCAGATCTTAGCAAAATTAGCCATTCTAATTTATTTTGGCGAAGTTTTACCCATTTTGTCGGCGGAATGGGAGTTCTAGTTCTAGCACTTGCAATTTTTCCAAGTTCTGCAACATCAGTTCATGTAATGAAAGCTGAAGTTCCTGGTCCAACATTTGGAAAATTAGTTTCAAAACTATCAACAACAGCCAGAATGCTTTATAAAATTTATATTGTTATGACAATCGTCCTTATAATTTTATTAATGTTTGGCGGACTTAATCTATTTGAGTCTTCTCTTCTTGCATTTGGTACCGCAGGAACAGGTGGTTTTGGGGTAAGAAACGGAAGTATTTTACCGTACAATAACCCTTATGTTGAAATAATACTTGGAATTGGAATGATAGTCTTTGGAGTAAACTTTAATATTTATTATTTTGTTTTAATCGGAAAAATAAAAGACATCTTTAAAAATGAAGAATTAAAATATTATTTACTAATAGTTTTTGGAGCAATTACGCTAATAGTTTTCAATATATATCAGACATACGGCTCCATATGGAACTGTATAAGAGATGTATTTTTCTCAGTTTCCTCAGTCATTACAACAACTGGATATTCTACAGCTGATTTTGGAAAATGGCCATTATTTTCACAAGTTATCTTGCTTATCCTAATGTTTTTTGGAGCATGTGCAGGCTCTACAGCTGGAGGGCTGAAAATATCAAGAGTTGTATTAATGGTAAAAATCTATTTTGCTGAAATTGTCCAAATGATAAGTCCAAATCGTGTAGTTACAGTAAAATATGATGATAAGCCAGTAAATTCAGCTATGCAAAAAAGTATTGCAGTATATTTTTTAGTCTATTCACTAGTTTTTGGAGGAATTCTTCTAATGATTTCCTACTCAACAGATGACTTTATGACTGCTTTTAGTGCTGTTGCCGCCACATTTAATAATATCGGCCCTGGATTAGGAAAAGTAGGCCCTGCATTCAGTTTTGCTGAATTAAACAATTTCTCAAAAGTAATTCTTAGTTTTGGAATGCTTGCAGGAAGGCTGGAAATTTTTCCAATGTTAATATTATTTTCTCCAACAACATGGAAATTAAAATAAAAAAAGAAAGCTAGATGATTTTTAAAATAATGTTTTTAAAGAGACTGTCTCACAAGAATATTTTGTGAAACGGTCTTCTTTTAATTTATACTCGAACCTATTTAAAATTGAACTGATAGAAATTATATAATTTAGGGTTTGAGTAAAATAGTCATAATTTTTGAGTTTTATTTTAAACTAATTTTACTATAATACTATACTCAATTTAAATAACAAATCTATTATAAATTTTTTAATAAAGGATATAAACCTAATATTTTCAAATAATTAAAATATAATTTTTATTTTTTAAATACAGTCTTTAGTTAGTGTATCAAGTTTTTTGTAAGTACAGAAAAATTTTATAGACTAACCATAGATTATTATGTATTAATTTTGCTACAATTTTAGTTATTAGAATAAATATTTACAATAAAATAAGAATTTACACTAATAGTCTATTCTAGCAAAAAAGAAAAAAAATATTGACATTTCTTTGTGAAATAAGTAAAATGTTATGGTATAAAAAATTAAACTCAAAGGAATTTGACAATTTTATAAATTTAATTTTTAAATAATTAATAACATTACTAATTATTTAAGTGATAGTTTAAACAAATTTGAGTATAAAACAAAAAAATTTTTATAAAGGAGTATTTTAATGACAAACAATCTTAGGCAATTGGGAAAAGATTTACGTGCATTTGCAAAAAGATGCAAAAATGTGCATTATAATTATAATTTATTAATTACATTTTTATTAACAGGAACAATTATTTCAACAAAAAATCTATTTTCCGCAACTAAAGATCCTAGCATTGAGAGTCAAAAGCAATCGATTTCGACATCAATTAAGGATATACACCAAAATTTTAAAAGATTAAGAACTGAAAATAATAAATTGATGAAAAATTCAAATCTAGAATTAATTCAGTTAATGGAACAAGGGGACCATGTGACAAAATCACCATGGAGCAGCTGGCAATATGGAATAAACTACTATTACAATGACTGGCATGGAACTTATAAAGGAAAAGGAAATAAAATTTATGAAAACGAAGTTTATCTTAGACAAAAAAACTTATCTGATAGACTTTCTAGATATTTAACAGATAATAAAAGTCAAAATTCGTATAATATGACAAATTTGAATATTGTGCCTGAATATCCGGTAACAGTAAGTATAAGTGCAGGGATAAGACCAAAATCAGTAAACAAAACTGAAACTAATTTCGTGCCTCAAGCACCTAGTGGAGCATTACCACCGTTTGAACCAAGAATGGTAAGCACTCCATCAAAGCCAGGTTCACCAAATCCTACAGCACCTACGTTTTTTAATCCTCCAAGTCTTGTGTTTAAAGGAAAGGGATTTTCACAAAGACCTATTATAGGAAACAGAACTACTGGAAGTGCAAGCGGATTTAATGCAACAACTGATGGAGGAGCAATTAATGGACAAGTCAGTCCAAGATACAGCAATGCAGTTGTAATGCAGAATTATGATACCTATAATACAACAGGAACTACTACAATTAATATGGGAAGCACAACTACATGGACAGGAGATATTACAGCTCATGCAAAACCTATTGTAGCAAGAACAGTTGCTCCTGGATCAACAGAATCTGTTGTCATAAACGGAGTTACTAAAAATATTCCTGCAGATCCATTTTTAGTTTATTCATCTCCAACAACAGAAGTAAACCATACATTAACTGCTGGGCAAGTCGTTTCAGGAAACATATGGGATACAGAAGGTCAAAAATGGGATACAGTAAACGCATTTATAAGTGATTCTAGAGATCATGATACTAAAATAAACGGAAACTATAAAGTTATTGATCTTGGAAATGGAGAAGCAACAAAAATATTTTTCAGTTACAATCCTTCCGGTGTAGGAGGAAAACAATATGGAATAGAAGATCCAAATCACCCTGGTACCTGGTTATGGGGATGGAGTGACGGATCTGGAGGTGCTGTAAACCGTACCGCAGAATTTAAGGGAACTCTTGATTTAAATGGAATATCTGCTACTAATAATACAAATGTATTAGTTGGACTTGAGCATCAGTTATGGGCAAAAAATCCAAATTCAACATTTAGTGACGATCAAAACGAATGGAATAATTCAAATTCTAACACAACATTATTAAATTCAGGAACAATTAACCTTTCTAGCGGAAACAATATGGTAGGGATAATGATAGATGTTGAATATTCTAATGATCCTGATCATATTCAAAATAAAACTATTAACACAGATAGCAGCGGGAACGGAAAAATTGTTTTAGGAGCAAACAGCAGCAATAGTGTCGGAATTGATTTTGGAAGTTACCAGGTTGGATTACTGCAAACTGATGTGTCATTAGGAAATATAGAAATAAATGGTAAAAATAACTATGGATTTAGAATGTCAAATATTTTTGATGGAACAAACAATGTTTATGGCAGTGGATTAACTGTTGATGGTAACAAATATTACGACAGCGTAACTGTTAATGGTTCAAATAGTACTATTACAGTGGGCGGAACTGAAAACGTAGGTATTTCAATTGCAAAAAATTTATCTGCTTCTAAAAATACAAACCCTATTAATAATATATCGGCATTAAATCTTTTATTAACTGGAAATAAGGTTGTAGGATTTTTAAGAAACTCAAATTATTCAGGTAATAATAATGGAGATATGATTTTAAATGATACAAGTGTAAACAGTCTAAACTTCGGAGACGGAGCAAAAGAAAGTACACTTGTACGTAGTGATAAATATGGAATTATTCTTAATAAAACTATAAATTCTACTAAAGGGTCAACTGGAAACAGCTTTGCACAATCAAGCAATGGAGGATATGTAACAAATCAAGGAACTTTATCAAGCAGCCTTGATAAATTTACAGGAATGGTATCTTCAGGAAGTAATGGAACAAATAAATCTAAAGTTTCTAATACTGGAACTATAACACTTACAAGTAATTCTGATGATCTTGTAGGATTAGCAGCATTAAACAATGCAGATGTTGCCAATACAGGAACGTTAAAAATTTTGGGAACTGGTAAGAATAAAGCTGGAATATATAACAACGGTACAGGAACTGCAACTATTGGACAAGGAAGCGATATAGAAATTACAGGAGAATCTTCTTCTGCTGTTTATAATAACTCAGGAACTGTTAATATCAGTGGAACTAATTCAATTACTGCAAATAACGGTTCTGTTGGAATATTTTCATCAGGAGGGACTGTTACTTCGACTTCTGGTAACAATTTAAACATAACTGTGAATGATACTGTTAAAAAAGGATTGGCTGTTTATGCCGAAAATGGTGCAAATGTAAATCTTTCCAGTGCTAAGATTAATGTTCAGAATGGTGCAGCTGGAGTGACAGCTGAAGGTGCTGGTACAAGTTTAAATTTACAAGGTGCAACTTTAACATATAATGGTGATGGTTACGCAATTTATGCAAATAATGGCGGAAATATTGATTTATCTAACAATGCTGCTATAAATTTATATGGAAAAGCTACAGGATTTGAAAAAAATACCTCAACTGTAAATTTAACAGGTTCAACTATACATATTTATTCTGATGATGTTACAGTTGTTAATGTAAAAGATGGTGGAACTTTAAATACTACTGGATTGCAAGCTAATGTAGGGGCAATGTCTGGAGCTGGAGCTCTTTCAATAAATTCTTCCCACGGATTTACTGGTTATAAATTGGCTGCAATAGACGGTTTAACCGCTTATAATGTATACAATATTGATAAAAGCATCGCAGCTGATGATAATCAGCAAAATAATGATTCATATGTATTCACCAAAAACTTGCTAGTACAAAGAGCTGTAACGAACTTAAAAGCCGGAAATAATGTAAAAGCTGTTCTAAGTGGTGCAGATATGACAAAAATAGGACTTTCGTCTGTTGTAGGGCTGGATATGAGTTCAAGTAAAAATGCGACTTCCAATAATGAAGCTCAGATAAATCTTGAGGCAAATACTACGGTAACTGCTGACAGATCTGATTCTGGTTCAGGTGGAATAGGACTTTATATTAATTATGGAAAAGTGAATACAGATGCTTCTGCTATTGTAAATGTAGAAAAAGAAGCAAATACTATTAATGACGGTGCGGTAGGAATTTACTCTGTAAATGGTTCAGAAGTGAACAATGCTGGAACTGTAAATGTAGGAGGAAATAATTCTATTGGAATTTTAGGAATGGGATTCAGAGAAAATTCCTCTGGAACAGCTGTTGGAGCTGAATTTGGAACAGGTACTATTGGACAAGGAAAAGCGTCTGTTTTAAACAGCGGAAACCTTAATCTAGATGGAGAAGATTCGACAGGAATTTACATGAAAAATAACTCTGGTGCCACATTATCAGATATAACAGCTACAAATACAGGAACTATAACAATGTCAGGAAACGGTGCTGTTGGAATGTCTGGAGCTGGAGCAACATTAAAAAATAATAATATTATAAATATTACTGGACAAAAAGCAGTCGGAATATTTGGTAACACAAATTCAGATTTATCAAATACAGGAACTATAAATATAGGTGCTTCTGCTACTACAAATCCTGTAAACATCGGTATATTTACAAATGATACAGGAACTTCTATTACAAATGACGGAACTCTTAATATTGGTAAAAATTCTTATGGAATTTATGGTAAAAATATAACTATAGGAACAAATTCCAAAATAAATGTAGGAGATAATGGTGTTGGAATTTTTTCAAATGGAAATTCTATAACTGTAAATGGTGAGCTGAATATAAATCCTAACGAAGCTGTCGGAGTATTTACATCTGGCAATGGTGCTATCAATGTAACAAATAATGCAAGTAAAATTACAATTGGTGACGGTTCATACGGATTTGTACTAAGAAGCGGAGGAACTCCTGAAAGAATACAGGCAAATGGTGGAACTACAGGACTTGCGCCTACGACATTTACAAGTAATACTGCAAATGTAACATTGGGAAATCAAGCTGTATATGTTTACTCAGCAGATACTTTAGGAACTATTACAAATAAAACTGCAATAACTACAACAGGAAGTAACAACTACGGATTGTATGCAGCAGGAAACGTTGTAAATGATGCTTCGGCAAATATGAACTTGACTTCAGGGGTAGGAAACGTCGGAATTTACAGCATAGAAAATGGAACTGCTAAAAATTATGCAACAATAGATGTAGGTACATCTGACAGAGAAAATAAATTTTACAGTATTGGTATGGCCGCTGGATATTACAACGAAAATACAAAAACACTTGAACAGACAGGAAATATTGAAAACTATGGAACAATAAATGTAAATAATGAATACGGAATCGGAATGTATGCTGTAGGAAACGGATCAAAAGCAATAAACTACGGTACAATTAATCTAGACGGAAAAGGTACAACAGGAATGTACCTGGATCAGAATGCAGTAGGAATAAATTACGGTATAATTCAAACTTCTGCTAATCCATCAAAAACTGGAATAATAGGAGTTGCAGCATTAAATAATTCGGTAATCAAGAACTATGGTAGAATAATTGTTGCTGGAACTGGAAATATAGGTGTTTATACTGCTGGTAATGGGACTCATATTCAAGAGACAGGTCCAAATCCTTCACAAGGTGGTGCAATAACAACAGGAAGTATTACAGCTTCAAATGGTGCAACAGATAGAAGAAATGATGAACAAGTGCCAACAGATAAGAAAATTGCAGGAATAAACATAATTGCTCCCGCAGGTGCAACTACTGCAACAATTGAAAGAAATGGAATACCTGTTTTAATTGATTCCATTGACACAACAAATCCAGTGCCACAACCTCAATACGTTACAGTAAACTCTACTTCATTAATTGATTTGAGTAAATTAAACAATGGCACTACAAATGTAAACCTAACAAAAGCCTCTTCTCTAGGAATGTATGTTGATACATCAGGAGTTAATTACACCAAACCTATTGAAGGACTGCAACATTTAAACCTAAGCAATGTTAATTTAATTTTTGGTTCAGAAGTATCAAAATATACTCAAAATAAAGATATTGAAGTTGGAGATAATATATTAAAACCTTTCAATGATGTTTTGGCTCCGCTTGCACAAAATGGGTTGACCATGTCGTATATTTCTGGAGCATTGAACTGGATTGCAACTGCAACATATAAACCAGATGGAACGCTTGCAAAAGTCTATATGTCGAAAATTCCATATACTGCCTATGCAAAATCAGGGGACAGAAATAACTATAATTTCCTTGACGGATTAGAACAAAGATATGGGGTGGAAGGGTTAAACTCACGTGAAAAGACGCTGTTTAACAAATTAAATGAAATTGGAAAAGGGGAATCTAGAATTTTTGTTCAGGCTGTAGATGAAATGAAAGGATATCAATATTCAAATACACAGCAGAGAATTTCAAATACAAGTAATTCCCTGGATACAGAATTTTCATATTTAAAAAATGAATGGAGAAATCCTTCTAAACAAAATAACAAAATCAAAGTATTTGGTATGAAAGACGAGTATAATACTGATACAGCAGGAATTATTAATTACACTAATAATGCCTACGGTGTGGCTTATGTTCATGAAGATGAACAAATTAAGATGGGTAACTCAAGCGGGTGGTATGCAGGAGTTGTAACAAACAGATTTAAATTTAAAGATATCGGACACTCAAAAGAAAACCAATCTATGATTAAAGCAGGAATATTTAAAACAATGTCGCCAAGATTGGATCACAATGGTGCATTACAATGGACAATTGGTGGAGATATATTTGCAGGAATTAACAGTATGACACGTAAATATTTAGTTTTAGATGAAATATTCCAGGCAAAATCTGATTACCATTCTTATGGTGCGGCTCTTAAAACTGACTTGGGATACGATATAAGGCTAAGCGAAAGAACACATTTACGTCCATATGGAGCATTAAAAATGGAATATGGAAGATTTAACGACATCAAGGAAGACAGAGGGGAAATGAGATTAGAAGTAAATGGAAATGACTATTTCTCAGTAAAACCGGAAGTCGGTATGGAATTTAAATATGTTCAGCCACTTGCAGTAAGAACGAATTTAACAGTAGGGTTAAAAGTGGCATATGAAAATGAAATCGGAAAACTTCAGGAAAAAAATCAGGCAAGAGTAAGATATACAACAGCTGGATGGTATGACCTTGCAAATGAAAAAGAAAATAGAAGTGGAAACGGTAAATTTGACCTAAATATCGGAATTGACAACACAAGATTTGGAGTAACAGTAAATGGAGGATATGACACTAAAGGTAATAATGTAAAAGGTGGAATAGGATTTAGAGCTATTTACTAGAAGGAAAAATTAGAAAAAGAAAAAATAAATGCCTTCGACAAATAAGAATTCGACATATGTTCAAGTTGAAATCTAAAAAAGAATTAAGGACAGCAAAACTTACAGTTAGCTGTTCTTTTTTCTATTTTTATTACATTTGGTTATACAGCATACTTAAAAAATAATTTTGAATTCATTACAAAAATAAAAGCATTTTTTATAAAAATGTGATATAATTCTAAAAGATATAAATTCAGAAAAAGGAAAGATTAAAAATGAATAAACTAAACTGGAAAAGAATTTATGAAAAATCAGAAGAAACTGATGGATTTAGAGTGTTTGTAGATAGGCTGTGGGCAAGGGGAATAAAAAAGGAAGATGCTAAAATTGATTACTGGGCTAAGGAAATTACACCTACAAAGGAGCTTAGGGAAGATTACCATAAAGGAAAAATTGATTTTGAGACATTTGCAGCAGGATATCTAAATGAATTAGAAAAAAATCCTGATTTTGATAAATTTTTAAAAATAATAAAATCTGAACTGCTTTCAAAAAATGTTACAATGGTTTTTGCAAGCAAGACTCCTGAAATTAGTCATATTCCGATTTTGAAAAAGTATTTGGAAAATAAATTATAAAAATAGGAGAAAAATATGATTGCAACATTATGTTATCTTGAAAAAGATAATAAATATCTGATGTTATACAGAAACAAAAAAGAAATTGATATAAATAAAGGAAAATGGATTGGCGTTGGCGGGAAACTGGAAAAGGGTGAAACGCCTGAACAATGCTTAATACGTGAAGTCTGGGAAGAAACAGGATACACGCTAAATAGTTATGAATATCGTGGAATTGTAATTTTTAATTATAATGAAGATGACCCCTTGTTTATGTATGTTTACACAAGCTCTAATTTTTCGGGTATAGAAAAGGAGTGTAATGAAGGCGATTTGAAATGGATTCCAAAAGATGAAATTTTAGATTTGAAATTGTGGGAAGGTGATAAAATATTTTTGAAATTATTATTTGAAAATTCTCCATTCTTCTATTTAACTCTAAATTATGAAAATGATAATGTTATTAGTTCAAAACTGGAATTTAAAGAACAATATAGTTGTTTTGAAGTTTTTGTTCCAGAAAATTATGTGGAAAAAATTGTGGAAAACTTGAAAAAATATTCACTTTTGACAGAGGGGTTTTATGCAGATGTATATTCTACAGCTGATGCGGTTGGGCATTGGAAAACGCTGGAAGGCGGGAGTCCTTTCGATGGAGAAATTGGAAAATCAAGTGTAGCCAATGAAAAAATAATGCGATTCAGAGTAAAAAGAGATTTTGAAGAACTGGCGTATTATTTAGTAAAAGAATCTCATCCTTATGAAACAGCGGTAATTAATGTGTTTAGGATGGAAGTGTAGAAAATTTTTTAGAAAATTTATAAAAATAGGAAGGAAAATTGGTTATGAAAAAAATAATTTACGCAATTACAGTTTTTTTTACAATAAATTTTGGCTTGAATGCATATACTTTGAGGGAAAATGTTCAGGAAACACTTTCAAAAAGAGGAGTGAAGCAAAGTGTAATTGATGAAACAGCGGACTTTTTGTTAGATTCAAGAGGTGAAATGTCTATTATTCCACAGCAAGATGAAATTGACAGTTTGATTGACAGAGCAGAAACGTTGCTGAAAAAAGATAAAAATAATATTATGATTAAGCAGTATCTATCATTAATGTATTTGAAAAAAGGTGGAAATAAGAATAATTTAAAGGCACAAAAAATAAATGAAGAAAACTTAAAAGATAAAGGAATTACTGATTTTGATAAATGGAGTTCAACAGGACTGTATTATTACCAAATAGGAGAAAAGAAAAAGGCTCAAGAATATTTTGACAAAATTAAAGAAAAATACAAGGAAAAGCCTGCTGTTTATAATTTAATTGAAATAGTGATAATGGATATTGATATATTGAGAGACAGCCAAAATTTTAGCCAACTTATCGTAGATACTGCAACTAATGAAAAAAAGATGAAAGAAATTCAAGAAATATCTAAAAAACAAGTTGAAAAAATGAAAATAGTTAAAGATTTCTTTCAATCAGAAGAAAACAAAAGAGAATTTGGTGTTGTAGATGAGTTAGTTTACTCTTTTGATTTGTTATTAAATTTTTCTAAAATTAATGAGATAATGCAAAAAGATTTGAAGCAGGATGGAGAATTTAAAATAAAAACTATAAAAGAAGCAACTGATTATTATTTAAAAAATGTTGCAAATAATGAAAAAATGACAGAAGATTCAATAAAATACAATATAATATTCGAAAATATGTATTTGAGAATAATGGTAATATTAGTGTCAGATGATGAAAAAGAAAGTGCAGAATTTTCAAAAAAATTAGAAAAAAGTAAACTTTATAGAATATTTGAAAAACTGGAAAAATAAGTATAAAAAATCAGATATGAAAAGGAGAAAAAATGAGAACAGCAATTTACTGTGTAAGTAAAACTGGTTATAAAACTTGTTTAAAAATAAAAGAAAATGTGTATAAAAATTTGCATATTTATGTTTCAGGAAGAGTTGCTAATTTATTAAATCTTGAAAATGAAAATATTGAAAATCTATTTATTATAAATGAAAGAGTGCCGATTTTGCTTGAAAAAACATTTAATAAATATGATTTACATATATTTGTTGCAGCAACTGGAGCTGTTGTGAGAATAATTGATGGAAAATTTAAAAGTAAGGATACCGATCCTGCGGTAATTACTGTTGATGACCATGCCAATTTTGTTATTTCACTACTTTCAGGACATCTAGGAGGGGCAAATGAAGAATGTGAGAAAATCGCACAAGGAATCGGTGCTATCCCTGTAATTACAACTGCTTCAGATGTAGGTGGAAAAATAGCTGTAGACACATTTTCACAAAAAATAAAGGCAAAATTGGAAGATTTGGAAGGAGCTAAAAGAGTTACTTCGCTAATTGTGAACGGAGAAAAAGTTAGCCTGCATTTACCAAAAAACATTGTATCTCACAATGAAAATAGTGCTGGAGCAATAATTGTATCAAATAGAAAAAATATTGAAATTTCAAAGGTTATACCACAGAATATTTTTATCGGAATTGGTTGCAGGAGAGGAATTAGCAAGGAACATATTATAGAAAAATTAAAATATGTGATGGATAAACAAAATTTAGAGCTTTCCGCTATAAAAATGGCAGCATCTGCCTGGGTAAAATCTGATGAAATTGGGCTTATTGAGGCAATGGAAGAACTTGAAATTCCAATTAAATTCTTTGATAAGGAAGAAATTTTGAAAGTGGAAGATTTAGTTGAAGAACGTTCAGAATTTGTAAAAAATCAAATCGGAGTATACGGTGTTTCTGAACCTTGTGCCTATCTAGCTTCAAGTAGAAAAGGAAGTTTTTTGGTGAAAAAAGTGAAGTTGGAAGGAGTTACAATTTCAATTTTTGAGGAGCAAATGTAAGAATGGAAATATACAAATTGTCATTTATAACAATAGTACTATTTATGATACACGAATTTGAAGAAATAATCTTTATAAAAAAATTTATAGAAAAAAATAAAGTTTTAAAAAATATGAAAAATGAATTATTTGTGAAGAAAAAGGAAAGTTATCCGTCTACAGAAACAACTTCATTAATGATTGCTGAAGAATTTATAATTTTATCAACATTACTTTTTATAGCAAGCGAGTTTAGGATGTATGAAATAGTTCTGTCATTATTTATTGTATATATTGCACATTTAGTACCTCATATATATGATGCGCTTAGATATAGAAAGTTTTCCCCAGGAAGTCGGACATCTTTTATAATTTTCCCTTTAGGAATTTTAATAATCTGGAATGTTATTTTAAATAAAGAAATTAATTTTGTTATTTTTATTTTATGTGTTATAATAATTGGATTTCTGATGATTTTAAATTTGATGTTTTTGCATAAAATTAGTAAAAAAATTGATAAGTATCTGTGGAAATAAAAAAATCACAAAAATATTTTAAATAAAAATAGATTAAAAAATTTAAGAAAGGAAAATAATATGAAAAAAATATCTCTAATCATAGTCCTTTTTTTAATAAATCTAAATTTAACCGCCTTAACAATGAAAGAAAAAATCCAGCAGGATTTGTCAAAAGTTGGGGTGAAAAAGGAAATTATTGATGAAACTGTGAAATTGGATAAAGAAACAGGAGAGGGATTTACAACGAAAAACGAAGATGGAGAAGTATCAACAGAAGATAGGGACAAATGGGAAAAAATTTATTTGAAGGATAAAAGAAATTATGTTGCTTTAGAAAGATTGATAGAATTCTATTTTTTGACTAGAACAGAAAATGATTCTAAAAAAGAGAAGTATATTTCAGAATATTTGAAAACGGATATTTCAGAAGATAGAAAAAATTTCTTTTTGGGAAAGAATTTTTGGATCAGTTCAAAAGAAAAAAATGAAAAAAATAAATATTTTGAAAAAGTTAAAAGTATTAGCAATAATCAGTATTATTTGAAAGTAATAGATTTTTTTGAGTATCTGTCAAAAGAATCAAAAAATATAAATGAAGATAATAATTTGAAAATGGTTAAGCCAAAAATAAACGAAATAACGCAAAAAATGGATGAAATTGATAAAATACTCAATAATAAAGATTTGAGAGAAAAATACAGAATTTCTGATGAAGAAGCATATTCTGAGCAATTGATCTTTTTTTTGGCTGGTGGTACTTTAAAAGTAATAGCAGGGGATACAGAAGGAATGGTCAATGATTTTATAAATAAAATTGCGAATAAAAAGATTTCTAAGGAAGTGGCGGAATATAATAAAAATAAGGAAATGATGACTGTTATGACAATTCAGATGGCAATGGCTTTAAAAGGATTTTTTGGAGAAATGTCAGAAAAAGAAATTACAAAACTTGAAAAATTGACAAAAAAACTTCAAGATACTGAAATGTTTAAAAGAATTATGGAAAATTCTGAAAAAGATGAAACTATTAAAAGCGATATTCATTTAGAAGATAAAAGAAAAAAATTTGAATCACTTTCATATGATAAACAAATAAAACAAATTGTTAATTAAAAAAATTTGACTATATCGAAACAAGAATACAAGAATAGATAGAAAAAAATTTTCAATTGGACATTTGGATGTATTGGATTAAATTGTGAACTTATTTTTTTAGGAAAAAATAAGAAATCTTGAATCATTGGAAATATATAATAAAATTGTAAATTAATTTTTTAATTAATTAGATAATAAAATTTAGGAGGATTTAAAAAAATGAACAAAAATGGAAAAATTTATGTAGTAGGAATTGGGCCAGGAAAAAAGGCAGATATGACTTTTAAGGCTTATGAAGCAATGGAAAAAAGTGATATTATTGTAGGTTATAAAACTTATACTGACTTAATTGAAGAATATTTCCCAAATACTGAAATAAAAAGTTCAAGTATGATGAAGGAAGTTGACAGATGTATTGAAGTTTTGGAACTTGCAAAATCTGGTAAAAATGTTGCTTTGATTAGCAGTGGAGATGCTGGAGTATACGGTATGGCTGGAATAATGTATGAAGTAATTGGAGAAAATGACGATGTGGAAATCGAAGTAATCGCAGGAGTTACAGCAACAAATGCTGCAGCCGCAATCGTAGGAGCTCCAATTATGCACGATTATGTAACAATCAGCCTAAGCAACCTTCTAACAGACTGGGAACTAATAAAAAAACGTCTAGAATTAGCTGCACAAGGTGATTTCATCGTAAGCTTATACAATCCAAAAAGTAAAGGAAGAACAACACAAATTGTTGAAGCACAGCAAATTATGCTAAAACACAAATCAAAAGACACGCCAGTTGCAATCGTAAGAAATGCAGGACGTGAAACTGAAGAGCATGAAATCACAACACTTGAAAAAATGCTTGATTCTGAAATAAATATGCTTACAATTGTATTAATCGGAAATTCAAATACATTTGTTAAAAAAGGAAAAATGGTTACACCTAGAGGTTATGATAAAAAATATGAATATTAATACTTTTTAAAAAGTCAGAAACAAAATTTGATAATATACTCGAACCTATTTAAAATTAAACTGCTAGAAATTATATAATTTAGGGTTTGAGTAAAATAGTCATAATTTTTGAGTTCTGTTTTAAACTAGTTTTACTATATTTATAAAATAAAAAAATTGGACTATCATATAAAGTTAGTCCATTTTTATTTTCAAATCTGTCATTTTTATTTCTTCTTAAACCATTCAAACACTTTTTTCAGCGACAATACAGGTTTATTTCTTACAATTTTTTCATTTCCAAGAAAATCACGCATTGTCTTTAGTGTTTTTCCCGCATTTTTTACAACAAAATTATACGATCCAGCACTTTTAGTATCTATGAAAAAACCACGAATATACTTATCTTTAAAAAAGATTTGTGCTCTCACTCTCACAATTTCTCCCCAAGGAATCTGAATATAGTCTTCGGGATTACGGTTATTATAAAATTCGAAAGCTTTGTCACCTACAAGTATATTTCCATTTTTATTTCCAAACATTCCCGATAGAGAATTTGCCTTTGTTGTAAATAACACTTTTGTATTCATCGAAATAGCCACTTTTATTCCTCATTTCTTTAATTCAAATTTATTACATAAAATTAGAAAAAAGTTGGCTTTTTAGTTCCAACTTCTCTCTTTTGAATAGATTTTCCAATTATTTAAATTGAATTTTTAGTAGTCATTCCTTATTTTTAGAAAATTCCAACTAAGTGTCCTAAAATTCCCACTGCAAATAGTCCAAAGATAATTAAAATTGGACTAACTTTTTTCTTAAGAAGCCACATACATAAAAATGTTAATAATAAAGCTGCTAATCCTGGCACTAATTGATTTAAGTTATCTTGTAATGTTGTTACTTTTTCTGGTGTAAGAGAAACTCCACTTGCAAGATCTCCTAAGATTTTTTGTAACTGTTCACCATTTACAGCCTCTTTCGGAAATTCAACATAAGCACCCTTTGATAAAGGAACTTTTGATACAATCATTGGGAAATTAATTGAAGTCCAACGTTGAACCAAAATTCCCATAACGAACATTCCTAAAATAGATGCTCCTTTTGTAATGGTTTGTAATAAACCACCTGATAAATCTTTTGTAATTTCAGCACCTTTTTGGTAACCAAATTCTTGAGTATACCATAAAAATGCTATACGAATTAGATTCCAAAAAATGAAGAAGAACAACGGTGCAATAACTGAACCACTTGTTGCAAGTGATGCTGCAATTGCTCCTAAAATTGGACGTACTGTGAACCAGAATACTGGATCTCCGATTCCTGCAAGTGGTCCCATCATTCCAACTTTTACCCCTTGAATAGCCGCATCATCAATTTTTGCCCCATTTGCTCTTTCTTCTTCAAGAGCAAGAGTTACTCCTAAAATTGGTGCAGCAATATATGGGTGAGTATTAAAAAATTCCATATGTCTTTTTAAAGCTGCCGAAGCATCATCTTTATTTGGATATAATTTTTTCAATGCCGGGATTAAAGAATAAGCCCAACCTCCATTTTGCATACGTTCGTAGTTCCAAGAACCTTGAAGAAATTGAGAACGTAACATTACACTACGACGATCTGATTTTGATAATTTTATTTTATTTTCTGCCATTTCTTATTCCTCCCTTATTAATAATCATTTAAAATGTCACCTAACGGATCTCCAGAAGAAGCTGAACCTCCATCTCCGCCACCGTTACCTTTGTTATTAGTAACATTTAAGTAAATAATAGCTGCACACACACCGATAATTCCTGTTGCAATTAATGTAAGTTGATTTACTGGTGCTAATGCAAACCCTAAGAAGAAGAATGGCCATACTTCTTTATTTGCCATCAAATTAATAACCATTGCATATCCTACAGCTACAACGAATCCACCACCAATAGTCATTCCTTCAGTAAACCATGCTGGTAATGACCCTAATGCTCCTTGAATAATTTCAGAAGGTATGAATAACAGTAATCCTGCTGGAATCGCAATACGTAAACCTTGACAAGCAAGAGCTACCATGTGCCACAATTCTACACCTTTGAAATTTCCTTTTTCTGCTTCTCTATCAGCCTGGTGAACAATAACTACTGATAAAGTACGAACAACCATAGTTAAAACTAAACCAACTGTAGCTAGTGTAATTGCTGCTGCAATTGCAACATTACGTCCATCAGGAGTAAAATTACCCGCTTTAACAAAAATGATAGCCGAAGCAACAGAGGCAAGAGCTGCATCAGGCGCAACTGCTGCCCCTATATTAGCCCAACCTAGAGCAATTAATTGTAGTGCTCCTCCTAAAATAATACATTCACCAATACGTCCCGTAGCAACCCCAACTAATGAACACGCAATAATTGGCTGATGGAATTGGAACTGATCAAGGATTCCTTCCATTCCTGCTAGAAATGCGACGATTAATATTAAAATAATTGATAAAATATTAAAATCCATAATAACCTCCTAAAATTAAAGTTTTAATCCTTCGTTTTGTTTTTCTGAAATTAGTTTAAATAAGTCTGCTCTCTTATCAGCAGCAACTTTTCTTACATCAAATTGAACACCTAAATCTCTAAGTTTCTTATAAGTGTCAACATCATTCTGATCCATTGAAAGTACATTATTTACCATAACTTTTCCAACACTATGTGCCATTGATCCTACATTTAGTTCTTTAATATCTACACCTTTTTCAATTACATAAAGTGCATCCTGAGGATTTTCAAATAGCAATAATGCTTTTGTATTTCCAAATCTTGGATCTTTTGAAATTTCTACTAATTTGTCAAGCGGAATAACATGTGCACGTACACCTGGAGGCGCTGCCTGTTCGATTAATTTTTTACGTAGTTCATCTTTTGAAACTGTGTCTGAAACTACGATTATTCTATTTGGATTTGTTGCTTTTGTCCAGCTTGTTGCAACTTGTCCGTGTAACAGACGTGTATCAATACGAGCCAGAACAAATTTTATTTTCCCATCTCCGATAACTGTTCCTTCTGGAATTGCTCCTTTTGGCGTGTCATCTTGAGCTACTGCTTTTGCTACTGTTTCTTTAGGCTGTAATTCTTCAGGACGAACCTTGACTTGATCTCTTCCTTCTGGAACAATAGCTTTTGCTACTTCGTGAGCTGTATCTAAATCTTCTCTTTCTGATAAAGCTGCTAACAGCATTGGTAAGTTAAGCCCTGCTACAATTGCTCTTTTTTCAGGTGCTTCTTCAAAGAAACGATTTGATTGGTTGAATGGGCTTCCTCCCCATAAATCAACTAAAAATAGAACTTCTTCAGTTCCTAATTTCGTAATGGCATCTTGAATTTTTTTATATAAGTCATCTGGTCCTTCACTGGGCATAAACACAACTGATTCCAATAATTCTGCTTCACCTAGAATCATTGAAGCTGACTGCTTTATACCAGCTGCAAATTCACCATGACTTGCAACGATAATTCCTACCATCTTGAGCCTCCTTTTAAATAAAATTTATTTTTAAGTTTTCACTTTATAAGATTACAATATCTTTATTATTTTTAACAAAAGTGAATAATCCCATACTATAAGTGTACCACATTTTTTTTGATTTGCAAGTATTTTATAAGAAATTTATAAAACAAAATTAATGGATATTGATTTTTAGTACATTTTTTATAATTTATAATATTGTATTATTGACATAAAAAATAGTTTTTGTTGATATGCATATACAAAGAAAATGTGATAGGAGCAAATAAAAAGCAGAATACCAAAATCATAAATAAAGAATTCATTTGAATTTTTTTATACAAGGAATAATAAATTAATTTATTAGATATTTTCGATTTTATAAAGAGCTGTCCTCAGATATAATTTGAAGCAGCTCTTTTTAATGTATATTAATGAAATAAATTTTCTAGTGAAGTATTTTTACCAAACTTAACTGGTTTAAATTCGATTATTTCATAATCTGCTATTTCTTCAACATAAAATGGATCTTCATACAATATTTTTTTTGCTTCTTCCAAATTGTTAGAATTAAACAAGATTACTCCTCCTAATTCAGGAAAACTTTTCTTCCCTGTACATATAAATTTTTCTTTTTCAAAATATTTGTCAAGATATTCTAAATGAGCTTCTAAAACCTTATTTACTTCTTCCATTGATTTTTTATACTTTAAATTAGCAATAAACATTATTTATCCCCCTCTTCTCTTGTCCTACGGATATATTCAATATATTCCTTTGCGTTTTTTCCAAGTTCATTATCATTTAATTCGTTTATGTGCGGAGAAACTCCATAAACACTAAAATATGACAAATAAATTCCTTGAGCATAATTTATAGTTTCTTCAAATGGAATAAGTATTTCATCAAGAGAAAATTTATTTTTCCCACCATGCTTGTAATATTCTCTCTTCCCTCCAGTTGTAACAGCTAATCCAATCTTTTTATTCTTCAGCTTGTCCCCATTCGATCCATAAGCCCAGTTATACTCGAATACTTCATCCAGCCATTTTTTTAACAAAGGTGGACAGTTAAACCAGTACAAAGGAAATTGAAAAATAATATGTTCATATTTAATCAATAATTCCTGCTCTCTTTTTACATCTATATTCCAATCTGGATATTCTTTATACAATTCATGAACTTCTATTTCTTGCGGATATTTTAACAGCTCTTCCTTCCACCTCTTATTTGCTTTTGATTCGTTAATATTTGGATGTGCTAAAATTACTAAAGTTTTCATAATTATAAATATTTCCTTTCATTAATTTTGTTATATTATATAATCCTAATTTAAATTTGTAAATACACACAAAAACGTAAGCATATACTTACCTAAACGTAACTACTGGACTTAACTGAAAATTTATGCAATAATGTCTTCATAACAATATTTATAATAGGAGATTAACTATGAAACAATACATTTTAGGAATAGAAGCAACGCTTGAAATATTTGGTGGGAAATGGAAAGCATTGATTACATATATTCTTACCTTTGGAACAAAAAGGACAGGCGAATTACAAAGATTAATCCCTGGTATTTCTCAAAAAGTTCTTATTGAAAAATTGAAAGAGCTGGAAAAAGATGGAATTATAGAAAAACATGTGTATGAAGAAATGCCTCCAAAGGTAGAATACAAACTCACAGAATATGGACAATCATTTTCAAATATTTTATATGCCATGTGCTTCTGGGGTCGAGAAAATATTAAATTAAGGCAAAAAATGGGTGAAGATATTATACTGCTTGATAAAAAAGATGAATTTAGAAAAAATATTGATAAATAGTTTTATTACTATTTAATTTTTACAAAACATTAAAGAAATATTATCACTAAATGCAAATAAATCAAATATTGTAATTTCACACTAAAATCCTTACTTCAACAAAAGCCAAAATACGAAAAAAGTAGTTGACAAATTATTGAAATATATGATATACTAACTGAGTAACGTATGGGTGGATGTCCGAACGGCTAAGGGACCGGTCTTGAAAACCGGCGAAATCGCAAGATGTCTGGGTTCGAATCCCAGTTCACCCGCCATTTAAAATTTATACTTTTGGAGAAGTGGCAGAGAGGCCGAATGCGCTCCCCTGCTAAGGGAGTATCCGAGCTAAAACTTGGATCGAGGGTTCAAATCCCTCCTTCTCCGCCATTTTTTTTTAGTAAATTTATTAATAATGCATCTGTAGCTCAATTGGATAGAGCGTCTGACTACGGATCAGAAGGTTATGGGTTCAACTCCTGTCAGGTGCGCCATTTTTATATAAAGACATTGATATTAAACTAATTCATGATTATTTCAAAGAATTAATCATAAGTTGTTGATATTTATCTAATATTACTATAAATTTATCGTACTTAAAGTGCGATTTTTTTTTGCTAAAAATTAGGTATAAAAAAAATAACAAGAATAAGCTGTTAAGAACAAATTATTTTCGTTAGAAATTTAATGAAACACTTAAAATATTAGAAATAGAAAACACGAAACTAACGATTGCAGAAAAACATTGGCAACTTTTATGAGTAAATATCAATTAAATGAAGTTCAAATAACAGATATATTAGGACACGAAAATATAAACACAACAAATGATTATTATATTAAAGTAGATGAACAGGAATTAAAAAAATCCATTAACAAAATAGATTTTTTAAAGGATGTAGTATAAAAATATTATTTAAAAGTCTAAAAATCATACTTTGGATATATCAAAAAAGGTAACCAACAGGTAACCAACGCATAAGGTAAATGGTTATTTTTCCAAACTTTTAAAAAGATATAGTAAAATTATAGCAATTTTAACAATTTTAAAAAAATTATCTCAAAACACCATATTATTTAGCTTGATAAAAATAATAGTATAAAAAAATATGCTACCCTTGTGATAGCATATTTAAAAAGGAGTTTTGAAGAAAAAAGTTTTCACTTTTTCTATTGGTCAGATATAATTATACATTACAATCCTTATGATATTTATTGTAACTCCTTAGTTTTTAATTTGTTGTAAGGAATTATACTTAAACTTTACTTTGCACATCCTATAATACTCAATTTGTTTTTTTTTATCTATCTTTTTAATAGTATATCTAAATTATCTTTTACACAATTTTATACTACTCTCTCTCTTTTAAAAATGAAAATTATATATGACACTATTTATCATTTAAATAATAAAAATCAATTAAACTGCTTTTTGCAAAATCGAATAAATATAGTAAAACTAGTTTAAAAAAGAACTCAAAAATTATGACTATTCTACTCAAACCCTAAATTATATAATTTCTATCAGTTCAATTTTAAATGGGTTCGAGTATATCTAAATTATCTTTTACACAATTTATACTACTCTCTCTTTTAAAAATGAAAATTATATATGACATTATTCATTATTTAAATAAAAAAAAACAATTAAAACTGCTTTTTATAAAATTAGATAAATACTATAAAGTTTAATTTATACTTTTAAATAGAATTTTGTATAGCATCATATTTATATTAAACTCAAAAAGCTGGATTTACATCCAGCTCCTTTTAAGTTATTTTTATATGAATTATTAGTGATTATTTAACTTCTAAACCAACTTTTAATCCAGCTCTTAATTCATTATATTCTCTTGTATATTTGTCGTTGTTGAAGTAACGTCCATCGTTATAAACACCTTTAACAGTTTCTTTGTTAACAACTCTGTATTTAACTTCAGGGTTTACAGTCAATGTTCCTACTGGCAAATCAATACCTTTTTTGTATCCTAATCCAGTCCATACTGAGAAGTTGTTTTGGAATCCATGTCTAGCAGTTTGTCTTTCCCATTCATTTTCAGCATTGATTAATCCATAGAATCCTGCTAAATCAGGAGTTTTATATGTTAACCCTGCAACATAGTCTAAATAAACAGTAGATTTTGCATCTTTTCCTGTTTCAGCTAATTTACCTTTTGCATCTCTTAATTTATTAGTTAAACCAACGTTATAGTTTAAAGTTCCGATTCCATTATCAAAAATTTGTCCGTTATTTTCTAAAGCAAAGTTGATTCCCCATCCAGATACTTTTCCTTTTGTGAAATCATTTCCGCTCCATGCGTTATCTGCACTTTTGTTTCCTGATTGATCGAAGTAAACTAATTGAGTTGTTGCATCAAAGTTATGTCCGAAGAAGTTAATTCCAAATGATGGTCCTACATAAATTTCATTTGATGTTCCTCTGTGTCCTGAGTATCTACCAGTACCACTTGTATTTTTATTTTTCCATCCTAAAGTCCATTTATTAGTCCAAGAACCTAATGTAATATCTCTATATAATTCAATATTATTTTCCCAAGTTTGAGATTTGTCATAAGTTCCTTTTGTACCTGTTTTAGTTTCATAATCAAAATCATTTTTGTATCTATCTTGATCATTTTGGAATTCAAATTTTAATCCTAAGTCTCCTTCATCTACTAAATGTAAATCTCCACCAAAGATATTTCTCCATCTAGTTCTTTCTTTATTTGCTCCTTTGAATCCTGCGATTCCTAATCCATTTCCTGTATTTGTTTTTTTGTCTGTATACCCTTGTCTCAATTCTGTAGAGAAATGGATTTCTTTTACTGTATCTTGGTCAGCTAAAGCTAGACTAGATACGCTTAATACTAATGCTAATACTCCTAATACTTTTTTCATTGTTTTTCCTCCTAAAAATAATTTTAACAAATATATATCTTAACAATTCACAGTTAATTTTAGCATAATAATATGAATTTGTAAAGTTTTTTTTAAAAAAGTGCATTTGTAAAGTAAAACAACATTTAATAAAAAAACTAAAATCAATTTTTAAAAAGTTATTTATATACTATAAAAGCACTTTAAAATAAATATAAAATTGTATTTATTTACAAAAACTAAAGATAAAAACTTGAATTTTAGTAAACAAAAAAATTGATATAATTATACTTTTTAAATTTAAAGTCATACTTTTGTAATAAAAAAATTTTGATTGTAAGATATATAAGTTATTAATATGAAATTTTATAATTATTTTCAAAATTTCATCATATAATTAATTCTATGTTAAGTATACCCTATAATCTCAAAAAAAACAATAGCACTATGATAAATTTATAAAAAACTTTTTATTTACCAAGTGCTATTTGATTATATTTTACTTATAACTATTTTAATTTTTAAATAAATTATGGAAAATTTAAATAATTATTTTTATCTTTAAGAAAGTTCCTTACAGAAAACTATTTAGTAATAGTTGCTACTACTCCTGAA